>NZ_BAACAP010000255.1:0-260461 GCF_045865695.1 Scytonema hankhaensis NUACC26 | reverse complement strand
TTGGCGATTGGTGATTGAGTTGAGTATGTCTTTTTTAATCCCTAGTCCCCAGTCCCTAGTCCCTAGTCCCCAGTCCCTATTCTCTGCTGCTTCAGCACTGGAAAATATGGCTTCGCCTGCAAAGCAAGGGAAAACGATCGCGACCATTGCACTCCAGATACCTAAACTAGTGCGAGCGCAAGGCATGACACCTCTACTAGCTAGGGTAGAGCGCAACATGAAAAATGCTAGATTTTGGCAATTTCTTTCTTTTGTGCCAAATTTTTTAGTTATTTCAACTTTAAGGTTTCTTGTTTTCATCGCTTATCCTCTGAAAACGCAGGCGTAACACCAAAATTCACTCTTACCATACTGTTAGGCGCTAGCTTGACTAGGCGAGACTGACTGTTCCTTTCAATGAAGTACGTGTTAGGAGCCAGACCATAGCCTGGTAAGCTTGTCAAGTCTAATGTTGCTGTTCGATGCCCCGGAATGACGTTAGCTAGGGAGAACAATCCTTTAGCATCGGTGACGATGCGATTGCCATCATCCATGTAGACTACGGCGTTAGGAACTCCTGGTTCGTTGGGTTGTTGTTCGCCATCAAAATTTTTATCAACAAATACTCGTCCAATCAAGGTGCCGCAATCTGAGACTATTCCAGGTCGAATTCTCACTAGGTGGCTGGCTTGGTTACTTGTCAAGTTTCCAGAACTTGCTTGTGCTAAGTTTCTACCTGTGCCTTGAATGGCATCTGGTGTGACTTCAACGGCATAACGGACATCTAAGGTTTGATTGGGCTGTAGTGGAGTTGTTGAGGTAATTGTGATGTTACGATTTGAAGTCGCGTTAGCAGTTAAAGGAACTCGCGTACTTCCTATGGAACCTTGTAACGTGTTGGGAACAAATCGCAACCCTACAGGTAATCTGTCCGCGATCGTTATGGTGGGTAGTGTTGCCCTACCCGTATTTCTAATAGCAAGACGGTAAACAACGTTGTCACCTGGTTCAGCCGCTGCGCGATCGCCTGTTTTCAATATTTGTAAAGCACCTTGACCCGCTCTAAAAGTGACTGAATTGGACGATCTTGTGTCTGTAATGTTGCTTGCACCAGAACCAGCAGTATTTGTGATTACTCCCGTAGGCGTCTGTGCTACAGACGGCAGGAAAGTGTAAGTAAAAATACCTGAGATGGTAAAGGTAAAAAAGAGGCTTTTATGCCTCAACCTTGAGGATATAAAAGTCATTGCTCAACCGATAGCAAAGGTTTGTCTTTGGTTTAGGTTTCTATAAAACCAACCATTATTTTCCGTTAATCCTACACTCTCTTAGTACGTCAGATTTTGACTCTTGAAAATCTTGTTAGGTATAACAACATTGACTTTCAATATGAAGGAATTTTGAGTTTCGGCACAGAAAAATATACGCATATCTCAAAACTAGAATTGAATTGCGAAGATTAAGCTTCTGCTTTTACATGAAAAATATTGCAGAGTCTCTCATAAAAGTAAACTCTTGCAGTGACGACAGTGCTTCCATTGCAGCGAGCTACCTACAATCGGGAAGCAAGTATTGTACGCAAATAGTTTCTTGTGAATACACAATGGTATTTTGCTGAAAGCGCCTTTTTACTGTTAATACAAGGCATACACTCCGCTTGTGATGGAGCAATAGGTGGGATATTGATCTGCTTTTGATACCATTGTGTTTTTTCACTTTTCCGTTACAAAACGTTTATTTTTTTACTGTCAGAGTATAATAATGAGTATCTATCCGCGTTGAACACAGACTTCTTGTCTAACAGTACTTAGCAGATGAACACCATTGACGCTCTGACTGGGAGACACGCAGATATTACAGCCGTATTCAGTTAAATCCCTTCGTGAAAGAGCGCGAAAGAACTGCACGGCTTGTTGCACTGTTTTACCCAGATTTCAATGAGCTGCTCAAATCGTTTTCAAAACAACTGAACTTAGACATACGAGATGTCATTTTATCAGTGAATTGGTAATAGGGAAAGCCCAAGCTATACCCAATCCACAGATTAAAGCATCATCAGAATTGGCTTTGAACAAATACGTTTTAGAAGAATAATACAGTAAACTGTAAACAATGCACCAGCTTGCTTTATTGAATCTTTATTTTTGACTAGGTATTACGTAAAAGCATTATCATCTAGAAGTATCTCACAAACAATTTAGATAGATAACAATTTATCTCAAAATTTACGTATAAAAATTATCTCTTTATGAAGTTTAAAAGAGATTTAGCATACATTTGCTGTTTTTATTACATAGTGACCAATGACCAGTGACCAGTGACCAGTGACCAGTGACCAGTGACCAGTGACCACTGACCAGTGACCAGTGACCAGTGACCAGTGACCAGCGATCGGTAAGTAAGTCTATGTTTGAATAAGATATGTCCGCTCGTCTGATAATATGAATAGTCTATTTATGTGTAAAATGGAAATTTCGAGCGCAGTCAAGGATTTTGCGCCCAGAATTTATGGTATGTTAAAATATGCGCTGAAAGTCAGCAGCTTAAAATAATGTGGACTAACAACCTAATGCCGTTTAACTAATACGTGTCATCGTAATCATGTGTTTCGACTCGTCTAACATCGCTGCGAGGTGGTAAAAACTCGGGACGACGTACAGGCGCAAGTGGTGGCGTAGGACCATTATAAGGATGAATGACTTGTACGGTGCGGGCAGGACGGGGCTTTTGTGAAAACAAAGCGTTTATCCCAGCGACGACAACGCCACCACCAACAGTTAAAGCCATACCACCTACAGCCCAAACAATACCTGACGACCACCAAGGATTTTGTGATTGCTGCAATGCTGCTTGCTGTGCTGCTTGTGCTTGATTTTGCTGCTGAGCACTCCACTGAGCCAGGGTTTGTTGGATTTGTCCCTGAAGTTGTTGATTTTGTTGTTTGAGGTCTACATTTTCCTTCTGGAGTTGGGCGTTTTCCATCTTCATCCGTTCCATCTGTACCCGCAATTCTTCAGTATTAGGGTTTATCGGGGTTGGATTGGGATATGTTGGATTGGGATACGTAGCAGATGGAGCCATCACTGGTGGTGCTACTACAGTTGTTGGTGGCATCTGTGGAGTTACACTGAAGCCCGACTGGATGGGATTTGCTGAGCCTTTGAGTAGCAAAAGAGCTGCCAACCCAGCTACGGCAACTCCGCCGATAAATGCCATACTCTCACTCATCGCCCTCTCCCTTAATTTGCAACGAAACAACTACTGTCGTTGACTGACGCTCTCTCACACTCATAAGATATATATCCTACTGAATTTTACATACAGCCCTTTACCCTATTTTGCGGTATGATTTTGTTTTTTACCGCTACATATACGCTTTTTATATTCAAGACGATATCTGTTAAATTGTCTACCAACAAAAGGGAAAAAAAGCTCGCATTTTTTACATAAAAAAATTAAGTAACCATGCTTAGTCAAGATGTAGTAATTGCTGTCTTGAGACTTTGACAAAACTCGGCAATGGCAGTCAGTCCTTGCTGTGAAGTTCCTTCTGCCAAACGTTTGACAAAAGCACTACCAACTATGACAGCATCGGCTCCCCATTCTTTTACTTGTTTGGCTTGTTCTGGTTGCGAAATGCCAAAACCGACACCAATAGGTTTGTCAGTAACGCTACGAATCTGTTGTAGTAAATCTGAGACTCGGACTTCCAGCGTGCGTCGCATTCCTGTAACGCCTGTTACGCTAACCAAATAAATAAACCCAAGGGATGAGCGAGCAATGGCTTCTATACGTTCGGAAGAACTCGTTGGAGCAACCAGCAAAATAACGTCAATATCTTTTTCAGAAGCTATTTTCAGTAAATTAGATGACTCTTCCAACGGTAAATCTGGTACAACCAAGCCTGCTACCCCAGATGCTGCTATATCTTTAAAAAATTTTTCAATTCCACGATTGAGAATTGGGTTGTAATAATTAAACAAAATAATAGGGGCTTGTAAATCTGGAGTTACGTTTTGTAACATTTCCAGCACTTTATCCAAAGTTATGTTTTGTTGTAAAGCGCGAGTTGCTGCGGCTTGAATAATGGGTCCATCTGCTAGAGGATCGGAGTAAGGAACACCCAATTCAATAATGTCTGCTCCATTGCGATCCAGAATCCTCAACGCTTCTGCCGTTGTTTCTAAATTCGGATCGCCAGCTGTGATAAATGGAATCAGAGCGCATTGGGACTGACTTGCAAGATTTTTAAAGCGATTAGAAATAGGTGTCATTTGTCATTTATCATTTGTCAGTTGTCCTTTGACAATATACCTAAAGACAAAGGACAAATAACAAAGGAAGAACAAATTTAAACTTGAGATTGTTCTTCTCGTTCGATTTCAGCTTGAATTTTGGCTAATTCTTCAGGAGAAAGTTCTTCCAAGCGCTTTTGGAAAAAGGCGTCTTCATACTGTTGGCGTTGCGTGTGGTAAGTCATTTTTTTGCCTACTGCACGGAACAAATAGGTTAGCAACCAGAGAATCAATCCAGCAAACAGCACGGCTTGCGTCCAAATACCAGCTTGTGCGCCATCTAAACCCGCTAGCTGTAGTGACAGATACACCAAGCCACTTAGTATAAAAATGCCAAAACCTATTCCAATAGCGTCAATGCGTCGCATGAGAAGTTTCAAGAATGAAGTATCAAGGATGAAGTACGAAATGTTTGTCTGCACAAGTATATGTCCAGACCTCATACTTTACCCTTCATACTTTTATAGCGTTTCCTGGTCTACTAAAGTACAGAGCCTAAACTTGAATTTTTCGTGGTTGAGGTCGATAGTTGATAACAGGTGACAGAAGCAGTAAACCTGGGAAGAACAAAAATACTAGAAAGTACATGAAAGTACGTTCCACAGAGCTAGCTACATACCACCGGAATTTTAAGTACAGCAGGACAGCTGCTGGTACGACGAGTAAATAAGCTCCTGCCAAAACCAAATACAGTAGCGCTACAACCATAATTCTTAGCTCTCGGTAAAAAAGACCTATTGGTGCATCTATTTTCCATAATAAGGAATTGAGGACAAGGCGGACAAGGGGGCAGCGAACAGTGACCAGTGACCAGTGACCAGTGACCAGTGACCAGTGACCAACTTTAACTGGACAAATGACAAAATTAGTGGTGAAATAAATAAAGAACGTCAGCCAAAAACTGATTTCTTTTGCTATAATCGTCCAAGTGTGGATTGAGGTGAGTAAAAGTCAACCTCATCAGCAAAACCTAGATTCAATCTGGGGGTGTGGCGGAATGGTAGACGCTACGGACTTAGAAAACTGAGCCTTGATAGAGAAATCTTTCAAGTGACTGCTCTCAAACTCAGGGAAACCTAAATCTGTTTAACAGACATGGCAATCCTGAGCCAAGCCAAGATGGTTAGAAGTCATTTTTGACTTGTCCTTCGGTTAATTACTAAGAACAAAGGACAAACAACAATGACAGATAATTAACTAGGAAGGTGCAGAGGCCCGACGGGAGCTACCCTAACGTAAAGTCGAGGGTAAAGGGAGGGTCCAATTCTCAAAGCCTTGGTGTTCTGTAGAAGTGTAAGGCAGTAGTGAAAGCTACAGGAGAATGAAAATCCGTTGACCGTAAAAGGTCGTGTGGGTTCAAGTCCCTCCACCCCCATTAATTAACGGTGTAAACACAAGTTAGATTTACCCCCCTTGGAAAGGGGGGTAATTGGGTTTCCAGTTCCCTCCCCAATCCATCGGGGAGGGTTAGGGTGGGGTAAAAAAGCTCTAAAACCTTGCTTTGTAAGTTATTTCAAACTTGTATACACCGGAGGTCCTTGTCAAGGGGAAGGTTAAGATAAGGTATCATAAAATACAGTATTATTTCCTGTATTTTCTATGATATTTGATAAAGGTTTGGTGTAAATATCTCGGTAATTATAAGGCTTTCTCAAACTTCTTTTAAAGAAATACTGAACTTTTCAAGAAATGATTGATACGGCTGGTATGTCAAGTTAAGCTGATAAGAATATGAACTGGGTATTCTTTGGTCTTAAAAAATACCATGACCGCTAACAGCTTAACGAGTAGTCAGAGCAATCAATATACTTTTGACTCTGAAAATAAACGTCTGGATTTAGATATTGCACAAGAAAAAATATATAACTATTTTATTGAAATTGTCAAAACCTGGGAACCTGAAGATGTTTTGCTAGAATTTAATCGCTTATTCCTAGGATTTTTTGAGGCTGTTAATTCTGATTCAATCACAGGAATCTATGAACTCTTTTCCAAGGATGAAGAGCAGGAGTTTCTTCATACACTTAAGCGCTGTTGCTATATTTTGATTAATAACTGGGAAAGTAACAGAAAACATAAATACATTCAAGAATTGGTTAATTTGTTTTCTATTTATAAAGATTTTAAACACGAGCAATTTACAAAAAGGAGTCTTTATGCTAAGTGGATAGCAGACTTTATTGATAGTGAAGAATATCAACATATTCAATTATTTGCTGTCAAAAATATTGACGAACAGTCCAAATCAAATTGGATTAATCGTTACTCTTCTTATCTATTAGTAGCCCAATCTTTGGATATTACCAATCCTAAAGAACAACAAGAAGCTGCTATAAAACTATCTAGACAATTAAAAGACAAATTTAAGTTTGAATTGGCAATGTATATTGCTCGTTCTCAATCTTCTACTTCAAGCACTAATCGATATAAAAATCCCAGTATTTTAGGAGATAATGTTATACATTTAATTAAAGCTATTGTTGTTAAGAAAGGTACATTTAGTTATGAAAATATTGCTAATATATTTATTCAACAAACTCAAAACCAAACTTTTGAAGAATTTAAGAATAGTTTGCAAAAGTACTTAATTTTTTCAGTTCAACAACAGAATTTTGTTGAAATGTTAAAAACGCAATTATTAGAGAAACTATATTCTTGGAAAGCAGAATGTCATGAAGAAATAATTAATAAGGATTTAGTGTTAAGAACTTGTAATAAAGTCATTGATTATTTGACAACAGAAAATGGAAAAGAACCCTCATCATTATTTATTTTATTATTATCTCAAGGTCATCCACTAACATTAGTTATTGTACTGCTGAAAATTATTCTAGTTTCTAGAAACTCGCGAATTCATTTGGAAAGTCGTATAGCTTACTTGATTCGTTATTACAATAAATATCCAGAAGACGAATGTAAGTGGTTAATTCATTTTATTGAAATTTTTAATATCACTTTTGCAATTTATGCAGAAAATGTTGAATATAATTTAATTAAAATAAAAGAAGATAAGCCGCTTGCCGAACCACAGTTAAATCTAGATGATTATCATATTTTTTCACAGTTAAAAAATAAAACTATTTAAATTAGGGCTTAAGACTGAAAAAACGTTCATCAAACCATGTTAAGATAGCTCCTGTAGTTTCGGCAAAAATACTAATAAGACGATAAAGACCGACAGCACTAATAACTAAAACTGTGGGAAAATGAGATTGTAAGAGTGCGATCGCAGTTGCTTCAAACACTCCCAAGCCACCGGGCGCACCAGGAACAATAAATCCCAGCAACCAAGAAAAGCTAAAAGCTCCAACCAACAGAGGTAAATGATTCCAGTTTAAAGGACTCAAGGCAAATAGAGTTAAAACAAAACCAAAAGCACGCAAAAAGACAAAACCTAGTTCTCCTAACAAAGGTCGTAACGGGTAATGTGAAATTGTGAAAGTTGAGTTGGAAGTAGGATCTGATTTTTTGACCTTCAAGCGTTGCACGATTGTCATTCCAAAATTTAAAAATTTTGGATGAAGTCCGCCAAGGACTCCTAGCAGGCAAAAAAGTTGTATTATCTGTAAGTACAGGGTAGAACTACCAAGTAGAAACTGACTGTTTAGCAAAAAAATAATTAACGCTGCAGCCGCCATAAGAGGTAGTTCTAATAAAACACTAAGAGTAGCAATTTCCAGAGGAATACTGGCATTTTTTGCAGCTAGGATTCGTCCATAGTAATGCCAAACATTTCCCGGTATGTATTTAGCAATATTTGTTTTTAAATAGACTTGAACAAATTGAGAAGAATGTATGGGTTGATTTAGATCTTGAAGAACCCAAGCCCAAATCCAACCTGCCCAAGTATGTGCTAGTAATGTTATACCTGTTGCAACAGCTAGAATTGCCCAACCCACAGCATCAATACGAACAGTCGCAATACCTTGCCAGTTATCCTTAAGGGCTTTTGCTAAAAAAAATAAAGTTCCACCCAGAATTAACCAGCGTAAAATTCGCTTCATCATTTTCGTAATTTAACTGATAGTTTTGATAATTATACAGATACTTGAGGAGACATCCCCGACTTCTTAAAGAAGTCGGGGCTCTTGTAGTACGTTTACATAAATTAATAATTAAATACCTAGATCGCTATAGTAATTCTAAATAATTCATGAGAAATTTTAAGTGCTGTAGGGTGGGCAATGCCTACCACATAAGTCTTTTAGTGGGCATAGCCCTACCTACAGGTATGTCATAAATTGAATAAGATAATTATGTTAAAGCGAATACCTTTATAGGTAGAAGAAATTTCTCAAAATTATAGTAACCTATATCCTTCTAAAGTTAGATAAAGAAAGCAAAACAACGATAAAAGAAATGAGACCTTTGCTAGAGGAACATTTCGCCAGTTTCTCTGTAATCTTGGTAACTGTTGGTTAAATATTCGCAAATCTTCGGCAAATAACAACCAAGCAGAAACTGAAAGTCCCATTGGAATAAGAGTATTTCGTGACGGGATTTTTTGAAGCATTATTGTTACTGTCTGAAGTGAGAAGGAGGAATTGGTGAACCGTTTAACAGCTTTTTTAAACAAATTGCGGCTACGCCAGATTTTAACTGTATTTTTGGCTGGTCTATTGTTGATAGTAAGCACTGCGTGCAGTGATGCAAAAGTTCAAGGTGCAAATCCAGAAAACCCTGCCGTACAAGCTGGTGGTGCAAACAATCCATATAAGGGTGGTGGAGATAAATATACAAATTCAAAGATGTCCAAATCTGGACTGGATCGCGCTGATTTACAGCTAAAATCCCCATCAATTATTGCCACGGCTGTTAACAAAGAAGTCAAACTTTATCCTGGTGCTGAAACACCAGAAGGGAGAGCTTATAAGGAAGCAGAATTGCCCATCAAATCTACTAAAGATTTTCAACAACCAGAACCAGGTGGTGAAATTCAACGAGAGTCTAGTGTTGTAGAACGAGCTCAAGACAGACTAGAGACTGTTGGAAAAGCATTTCAAGATGCTTCAGGATTTATCAAAGACAAAGCAGATGAAGCTGGAAATAGACCAGAAGCGCGACCAAATCCAGCAGTTCCTAAATAGTTGACTGTGAGTTGAACTTAAGTACAAAATTGTAAGGAGGAGCATTATGAGAAGAGCGATCGCAGCGTGGAAAAATTTACGTCCTATGAAAGTCTTGACAGCTTTTGTAGCAAGTGCAATCTTGTTTTTAACACAGGCTTGCAATTCTGCAGGTGCAACAACACCTAATCAAAGCGGGACAGTACCTCATCAAATTGAGGGAGAACAGTCTGCGAGACCTAACTCAAATGTATACGTGCCAAAAGGTGACAATCAACTGTCTCCTTATGAGGGTGGAATGAATAACTACAGCGATGTCGATCCTAGGATCAAATCAGCTGATGTGAAAGCAAAGTCTGAATATCTCAAAGAAAATGCTGAGCGCAACGTTATTGACGAATCCAGCAATATAGGAGAAGTTAGTCGTCGCATTCTTGGTAAAAAGAATGAGAACGCTAAAGATTTCGGCGATACTCTGCAAGAAGGCGCTCAAAGAACAGCAGACAAAGCTCAAAAAACCTCCAGTGACTTCATAAAAGGAACCCAAAGAGGTATTGAAAACATAAAGGGAAATACTAGCAATGCTGCTGGTGAAGCGGGTAGAAATGCTCGGAATAAGGCTGAAGAAGCAGGAAGTGCTATCAGAGACGCTGTTGACTAAATAGTGACCAACGAGCAGTGACTAGTGACTAATAAATAATCAGTGGGGACACGTTTTGATGACGTGTCTCTACTAGTTTTTATGTTGAAAGTACCATTGGTTTAATGCCAGTCGATGAATTTCCCGCCAAGAAACATTATGCTTTCTTGCTAATTCTGCACAGTCTTCGTATTCCGGTTGCACGTTAGAAATGGCTTTATCTTTTTCTTGACCCGTCCAAGCAACTTTAACACGTACTACACCATATTCAATCTCTACTTGTTGAATTTCTCGTGAAAGAACAGCACGCTGTTGAGTAGAACGGCGAATTCCTAAAGTTGTGGTTTCGCGAAATAAAATCGCTTCACAATTAGGTAAATTTTCTGGATGGCAGATTGCGGTTAGTAAAATTCCCGGACGGGATTTTTTCATTCCAATGGGTTGGGTAAAAACATCTACTGCACCAGCAGCAAACAACGTATCAAATAAGTAACCAATCGCTTGGGGGTTCAAGTCGTCTATTTGGGTTTCCAAAATTGCGATCGTTTCTACGGTTGGACTATGGGCAATGTTTGCTTCACCAACCCACAAGCGTAAAATATTTGGTATTGGTAAATTGATAGAACCAGATCCTAATCCTACTTGTTTGATGGTCATGGGAGGTGGCGACCCAAAGTCAACTGCAAGAGTCGTAACAATAGCAGCTCCTGTTGGCGTCACTAATTCCCGTTCAATACCGTTACTATACACCGGACAACCGCGCATTTCCCACAATTTCAAAACGGCTGGTACTGGCACTGCCATCTGACCATGCGCCGCTTTGACAGTTCCCCCGCCTACTGGTTGGGGCGAACAGTATAGTAAGGGCAATTCTTTTTCGTTGCTTTCAATTCCTAGCCAATCTAGTCCCAAACAAGTCCCAACAATATCTACAATTGCATCTATTGCACCTACTTCATGGAAATGGACTTTTTCAGGAGGAACGCCATGCACTAGCCCTTCTGCTACTGCCAATTGTTGAAATACAGCTAAACTCCACGCTTTAGCACGTGATGGTAATTCAGCGTTTAAAATCATCTCCCGGATTTCAGGTAAGTGGCGTCCGTGATGGTGACTGTGATGGGAGTCGTGGTGGTGATGGTGATTTATTAAGTTCACATGAACTTTAGTCGCCTGTTGACCATTACGAAGAACGAGTTCTGTCTCAATTTGGTACTCGCGCTCAATTCCCAATTTGTTGAGATTTTCAGTCAAGTAATCTAAAGGAACGCCCAGGCTAACCAAGCTACCCAAGCACATATCACCTGAAATACCTGTTGGACACTGAAAATAAGCTATTTTCGTCATTAGTTAGGGGGTAGGGGTTAGGGGGTAGAGGTTAGTGGAGGCGTAAAGAATTGCGCCCGTACATAAAGTATCACTAACCTTGTTTGTTTGCCAGTTCCCTGTAGTGGAAAGAATTTGCAAGCACCAGACAGTACTAGTTTCGCTACTCCCAATCCCTAACCCCTAACCCCTAACCCCTATTTATCTCCTATGGCAAAAATTTTCCAAGTTCATCCTGATAATCCACAATCTCGACGAATAGAAGAGATACAAGCAGAATTGCGACGCGGCGCGGTGATGCTTTATCCTACTGATACGGTTTATGCGATTGGATGCGATCTAAATGTTAAGTCGGCAGTGGAGCGAGTGCGGCAAATTAAACAGTTAGCAAATGATAAACCGCTAACATTTCTGTGTCCCTCTCTCTCAAATGTCACTACGTATGCTTTCGTAAAAGACACAGCCTACCGAGTTATGAAACGTCTGATTCCCGGTCCATATACGTTTTTGCTACCTGCAACTAAGTTAGTACCGAGGCTGGTACAAAATCCAAAACGGAAAACAACTGGAATTAGAGTACCAAATCATACTGTCTGCTTGGCACTGTTAACGGCCTTAGAAAACCCAATTATTTCCACTTCAGCCCACGTGCCTCCAGATGATGATGTAGACGATGAGTTGCTTGAGGTAGAAACAGACCCTTTCCTCTCTCGCGTGGAAATGTTCGATCGCTTGGACAATTTGGTAGATGTAATTGTGGATACTGGCGAGGAACCCACGTATGAAGTCTCTACCATTTTGGACTTGACAGGAGAACAACCAGTTTTAACTAGGCAAGGTTTGGGTTGGGAAAAAGCAGCAACGCTAGTATAAGCTTTATACATCACTACTTCATCAGACGATTTCGGATGTCCATTGGTTCAGCGCTCCAGTTTTACGATTGTCATACTTATTAAGCTGAAAGTGCAGATCGTTTAACCAGGTAGAAAGCTTTACTGAGTAAAGACTAGAGCCGTTTTGATGTTGTGGCTAGCGATCGCGTGCCACTGAGTATCTGGTGGCTTATGAAAAAAGCGACACAATGGAATACCTGTAACTTTTCCGGATTATCTACAGTCATATATGTAAGCAGTGCTGATGGCGGTTCTTGACATATGAAGAATATGTAAGTTATTCGTCAGTAGAAGCTTGACACGTCAGCGCTGTTTATGCTTTGTCCTTACGGTGCTATACCACTCCCAGAAACATCATGAAAGCAAACCTCGCCAATCTACCTACCCCAACACCAGATTTCAATCGCGAAGCTTCTACCGAACAATCCCAAACCATCAGTACAGATGCTTTGGTACAAATGCTGTGTCAGGATATGCAGTCTGAGGTGAAAACGTCACTTGAATGCACCGAAGCCGTAGCAAAGCGCATAGCCAGAGAAGTAGAACGTATTTGTGATAAAAGTTCTCGTATTAAAACGTCCGGACAAGTTACGTCTTGGTTAATCACTTTAGCTAGACATCGGTTACAAAAATGCTTGCACTACTACCAATTAGGTTCAAAAAAAGGTCGGGTCGAATTACACAGTCAACTTGGTGCTATGGTTTATCGTCACGTTGCTACACCTAACTCCGATTTAGGATTTGATGCCCGTTATAACCTAATTGAAGACTTTTTACAAGCATTTTATTTGGAAGCTATTAAAGCTTTCCGCCGAGAAAACGAATTAGCTGAAGATTACACGCCTCGGACTCAATTAGAACTTGCAGAATATATGGCGTTTACCGAACAGTATGCCAAGCGCCGCATTAACTTACCCGGCGGTGCGAATCAACAGCTGGTTATACTCCGCGCTCAAGGTTTTGCTCGTCGTTTGCCTCAAGAAACAACAGTCGATATTGAAAGGGCAGTTGAGTCTGGTAAGACTGAAGACTCCGAATCATACCAACGCAATTCAGCAGTCCAACAAGTGCGTTCTCAAATGATTGCACAACCAAACTTCGATCCAGCTGAAGAATCAGAACGCGATCGCGTTATTTCGGAACTGGTAAAATACTTAGAATCGCAAGGACAATCTGACTGTGTAGATTACTTAACATTAAAATTGCAAGATTTTTCCGCCCCTGAAATCGACCAAATTCTTGGTCTGACCAGTCGTCAGAGGGATTATTTACAACAGCGTTTTAAATATCATGTGGAAAAATTCGCCAAACAACACCACTGGCAACTGGTACACCAGTGGCTAGGTGCTGGATTAGAGCAAAAGTTAGGTTTATCGTCTCAACAATGGGATATATTTTTAAGTCAATTGACCGAACAGCAACGCCAAATCCTAGACCTAAAAGCTGAAAAGCAAAGCGACCAAGCGATCGCTAAAGCTGTTAAATGTACGCCTAAACAACTACAAAAGCGCTGGACTCAACTATTAGAACTTGCATGGGATATTCGTAACGGAAACACTGAAATTCAGGCTGGTTAAAGTCATGGTTATTTGCATATACATTAACCAATCTATTTCTGACTTTACCCTAATTGTTTAAATGTTTATTATACCTTTCTTCTCTTTAGGTTTAACTCAAATTTCTTCTCTATGTTCCCCCGCAAATCATACTATGAGTGGATTTTAGATTTTAGATTTTGGATTAAGAGTACTTTATTATGGCTTAAATTCAATCAATATCTTTCATAATCTCTTCTCAAAATGGTATAATTTCGTCTCTTGATTAGGAAAAATTCAAATTAAGAAGCGGGGGTATACAGGGAAGTCAAAAATTTAAAAATATCAAATATCGCTAAAAATAATTAATCAGATAAGAATCTATTTTTATTAAAATCATAGCTATTATAAGAAAATGTTTGTAAAGTCTTGCTTGTATCGATATCCCCCTAAATCCACCTTAAAAAGGGGGACTTTGAGGGTCTGTTCCCTCCTTTTCAAGGGGGATTGTGAGAGTCTGTTCCCCCCTTTTCAAGGGGGGCTAGGGGGGATCTAAAGTTTTGGATACCCCAGCAATTACTTTTAAAACATTCTCTAAATATTTGTGAAAACTTAGATTCCCGACTTCTTAGAGAAGTCGGGAATCTGAAACTCAAATATGCTTGCCATAGCAAAGGCAACAAAAATTAACTGGTCACTGGTCACTGGTCACTGGTCACTGGTCACTGGTCACTGGTCACTGGTCACTGGTCACTGGTCACCGTATTAAGATAAAATTAGAAAGAGAAACCAACACTCATCTTACATCAAAACCATCTCAAATCAAATGTTTGAAGGATTTTGGGAAAACGTCTTTAGATATCCCCGTTACTTAGTAACTATTCTCTTAGGCGTAGTGTTAAATGCATTTTCGCCCTTAATACCATTGTTTAAACGCCCAGTGACCCTAGTTGCTCTTTTGGGATTGATTGGAGGTAGTCTCGTTTTCATCACTCTGACTTTGCGAGCAATGCTGGGCTTAAGCGCAGTTTAGTCTGAAGTTTAGAGATATTTTCATCATTACAACCTCTTGTGAGGAGATCGCTTGTTATGGCTACAGATCGCCGTATTTCCCGAGTTGCTGAATTAATAAAACGGGAAGTTAGCCAAATGCTACTCAACGGTATCAAGGATGACCGTGTGGGTACGGGAATGGTAAGTGTTACTGACGTTGATGTCTCAGGCGATTTGCAGCACGCCAAAATCTACGTCAGCATCTATGGTTCGGAGGAAGCAAAAGCAGAAACAATGGCTGGGTTAAAGTCAGCGACAGGTTATGTCCGCAGCGAACTAGGTGCAAGAGTTCGCTTGCGTCGTACACCAGAGGTGGTTTTTATTGAAGACCGTTCTATAGAACGCGGAACTAAAGTCCTGTCACTTTTAAATCGATTACAGGAAGAACGGAAACTCGATAAGGAAGACAAATATGATGAAGAATCTTCTCAAGAAGATTAAGTAACGTTAACAACAATCAATTTCTGGTACATTAGCCAAACATTTTACAGACGCGATCGCCTCGCGTCTGTTTCAATATTGATATATATAAAATTTAAAGTTGAGGAGTGAAAAACATAAGATATATTAATGATTATCTTGTTAAGAGCCTCATGGTAATTAGACTTATTTCAAATGAAATATGAAACTTAGATTTTTGACTGCTAAACTCAAGCCATTGCCGATCGCGAGGCACAAGGCGGGGCAAAAGGTTCTCCTTTCCTTAAGAAAATATTAATAAGTCAGGACTGATGAATCTTTGTGTTGTAGGGTAGCCTTTGTGTTTTACAACACTTTATACTCTCCATCCCAACCATTATCCCAAAGATATTTTCTGACCTATTGTTATTTATGATATACCCCACCTGTTTTAGACAAACGCATTACCATATTTACCGTGCGCGTACCACGAACTCCAAGAATGTCAGAGTTCTTTGACAATCGTAACATTTCTTCATATAATTTGAGGATATGTAGCGTCAAAATGAAAATAGTTCCGTATATAAAACTACAAAACGGTAGCAACTAGTCTTCTTTTTCTGGTGATGTTTGTTCCCAACAAATTTTGGGAATACTACTTAGGTGTTAATCTGCGAGCAAAAAATTATGAGTGTGAATACGGTGCCTTCTGTTAGTTACTATTCTTTAGACGTGATACAAGAGGAAGCACGGCGGTTAGTTCAAAGGGGATTGGTAAGCAGACAGCAGCCAATCTACACCCTGTGCCAATATATTCCAGCTAGAGAGTGGGTATGCATTGAATGCGAATTGGAAAAGTGTGATTTTTTATTACGCGATCGCATTGCCGATCTGATTGGTCGAGAACAATGGGACAACGATTGATCGGTTTTTGATTTGATGTATGAATTAGGAACTGATTTCGGAGCTAGTACAAAAAGGCGGAGTCTGGAGGTAAAAGACACAAAAGCTTAAAGAAAAAGCTTTTTGTCTATTAGTACCGATTGCCTTACTTCTGCCGATCTGTACTAAAGGTTTTGATGGCAAGAGACTTCATCTTCGATTGTTAAATGCTGTTCTTTACTACATCATCAACCTAGAACAATCCGGAATATAGATTATTTCAGGTCTAATAAATACATATGTACTGGTTTTTATAAAATTTCCAGAAATGCACCCGCGTGTAGCCGTTTTAAGCAACTAGTGTTTGAAACGTAGCTACATCGGGTGTAATTACTTTTTACTCCAAATACTGATTAACATCCTCGATAACTCGCGTCAGTTCAGCTTCTGTTGTTAAGCGAATATTAAGATCGCGGATAGTTAACAGAACTTTAGCAGCGAAGGGAGTGGGCCAAATATTAGGATTACAAAAAATTTCTAGGAACACTTCTCCCGTATATCGATATTCCATGGGAGATTGTGGTGTAGGTTTACTACTACCAGAGGCGGTTTTAGCAGACACTGCTTTTAGACTATTCATCAACTGGTCAAGATTTGACTTAAGTTCTCGTGCTGCTTCAAGTGAAAAACTAAAAGAAACAGAACCTTCAACTAAATTCAGTGTTAAATGAGTTCCGGGCATAAGTTTTCTATCAAACGTCTAAATAACTCATGTTACCGGGATTTAACCTCAAATAGGTCATTTGTCATTTGTCATTGGTTATTGGTCTTTTGTAAAGGTTTTACTGTATTTATATATCTTTACATAGTTCGTTTTAATATAAGGGTTTGCAACATTCTTTCAAAGTGGTAAGTTTTACGATGTAAATTGTAAAACATAAGTAGTTAGGCGCAAATAAACCGAACTACCTTGCAAAATGTAAATACACATAAAATCCTTACCGATGAAAATCTTCACTAGAATCCTTTCCAATGACGAATGACAAGTGACTAATGACAATAATTTTATGACTTACGATAACAGGGGTGCAGTACAAAGAGTTTTAATTATCACTTTATTGCTAAACATATTCGTTATGGCATTGAAAGCTGTCGTGGGATATCTGACAGGTTCCCTAAGCTTGCAAGCTGATGCCTTACACAGTGTAACTGATAGTGCCAACAATATTTTGGGATTAGTTGCTAGTCGGTTCTCTTCTCCACAACCCGATCGCGAGCACCCTTACGGACACCAAAAATTTGAAGCAGTGGGAGCATTAGGGATTTCTGCTTTTTTAGGTATAGCCTGTTTTGAAATTCTCCAAGGAGCCGTGGAAAGAATCATCAATGGCGGCGATCTAGTTAGAATTTCACCGCCAGAATTATGGATATTGTTAATAGTTTTAGGAGTCAATATTTTTGTAGCTTTTTACGAGCGCGATGTGGGACAGAGAGTTGGTAGCCCGATTCTGATTGCTGATGCCAAACACACCATGAGCGATATTTGGGTAACAATTTCTGTAATTTGTGGCTTAATCGGTGTATGGTTGGGCATTCAATGGCTAGATGTCGCTTTAGCTTTTCCTGTGGCGTTGTTGGTTTTTTGGAGTGGCTGGACTGTTTTAAAAGAGAATTTACCTTGGCTAGTTGACCAAATAGCGATCGCACCGGAAGCCATTCATGCGATCGCTGTTTCTGTTCCTGGTGTTATCAACTGCCACGATATTGCTTCTCGCGGAGTTTTAGGTCGTCAGACTTTCATTGAGATGCATTTAATAGTGGACGCACCAGATGTAGAGACTGCTCATCAAATTACAGAGGAAGTAGAAAGGCGGTTAGAAGAACGTTTTCATCCAGTTAGGATTCTCATTCATGTCGAACCGCCTACCTATAAATCAAATCATATTACTTTTTGATGCCGACCATACCATTTCACTGGTCACTGGTCACTGGTCACTGGTCACTGGTCACTACTCAGGTGATTATTCCCACTCTATAGTTCCAGGTGGCTTGGAGGTAATATCGTAAACGACACGGTTGACGCCTTTTACCTCATTCACAATTCGGTTAGAAATTGCTTCGAGAACATCGTAAGGAACACGCGCCCAGTCTGCTGTCATACCATCTTCACTTTGTACAATCCGCAAAACGATTGGATAAGCATAGGTACGTTGGTCGCCCATGACTCCTACACTGCGAATTGGCAATAATACTGCAAAAGCTTGCCAGTAATCGTGATACAAACCTCGTTGGTTAATCTCTTGACGCACGATTAAATCAGCATCGCGTAAAATATTTAGGCGATCGGCAGTGACTTCACCCAAGATGCGAATTGCCAAACCAGGTCCGGGGAAAGGATGCCGTTGTACGATTTCTTCTGGCAAACCAATGGCACGTCCGACTTTACGAACTTCATCTTTAAAAAGCTTCCGCAAAGGTTCCACCAGTTTAAATCGCAAATCTTTAGGCAATCCCCCAACGTTGTGGTGACTCTTGATTTTTACTGCAACTCGTTCCCCTGTTTGTGGGTCAACATTAGTATCGGCAGATTCGATCACGTCTGGGTAGAGAGTTCCTTGTGCCAAATAATCAAATGGACCTAATGTTTTGGAAGCTTCCTCAAATGCGCGGATAAACTCGTGTCCGATCATACGACGTTTTTCTTCGGGATCGGTAACGCCAGCCAATGCGGAAAGAAAACGCTCTCTAGCATTGACGTATTCTACTGGAATATGAAACTGCTCTTGGAACAATTTTATTAACCTCTCAGGCTCATACTTCCGCATAAAGCCTTGGTCAATAAAAACACAAGTCAGTTGGTCGCCAATTGCTTTGTGCAGTAAGAATGCCAACGTAGAAGAATCGACGCCTCCTGAAAGTGCTAGCAACACTCGTTTTTCACCGACTTTGGCACGAATTTCTCGAATTGCATCTTCTACAAAAGCTGCTGTCGTCCAAGTTGGTTCGCACTCGCATATGTGGTACACAAAGTTACGAATTAAAGCCAGACCGCCAATAGAATGAACGACTTCTGGATGAAATTGAACTCCGTAGAGTTTTTTCTTGTGATGGGCTACAGCCGCACAAGGGGTATTTTCTGTATGTGCCAGCACTTCAAACCCAGGTGGCATATCGAGCACTGAGTCACCGTGACTCATCCACATAGTTGTGCCATCTTCAACATTAGTCAGCAAATCTGTCGGATCGTCTATATATAGAGAGGCTTTTCCGTACTCCCCTCGGTCAGCCTTTGCCACTTCTCCGCCCATTTGTTGCACCATAAGTTGCATGCCGTAGCACACACCCAAAACAGGAATTCCTAAATCCCATATCTTTGGATCGCAATGAGGAGCTCCATTGTCGTACACTGACTTTGGTCCACCGGAAAGGATGATTCCTTTGGGATTGATCTGACGCAATGCTTCAGCTGTGGTGCGATAGGAAAGGACTTCTGAATAAACTTGTGTTTCCCTAATTCGACGAGCAATCAGTTCGGAATATTGAGAACCGAAGTCTAGAATTACGATGATTTGGCGATTGAGTTGCCTCAAAGATTCCTCTGTTTGAGGCGCTTGTTGTGTGGGTAGAGTCACCGCTGTATTCATGACGGAGATGGTGTTAAGTAGAGTGAAAGATTGACAACGATAGAGTCTTGATTTATACCAGCTTCTGTTTTACCAGCTTGTGATGGTAAAATAACTCTTCCTTGGACGCAACTTCGCTGTGTGACTGTACAGACCTTATATGTAGCAGTGAGATTACGAGAAAACTTACTCCAGCCTGGTAAAAAAAGTTATTGAAAGTTAGTGTTTAAGATTATTCATATTAAATTAACATAATTTTGCCATGAGAGTATGTGCAGTTTTACTTTTTACAATAACTTTTCGATCGCGATCGAAAAGGACAGACCCTACAGATGGCAATGTACCTGCTTCACCTATTTGGTTCTTAATGTATTCTCGCGAACGAGAATCGATTTCTCCAGCAATATAATTTGAAAGTATTATACCATGACTTAGAACGGATACATTGGGAAGATAGCCCTGTGGGTCGGGTACCCCGTCCCTGTTTAAAACACAGGGGTTCTCACCCTCCCATACTGTTTTGATAGGATTTGCTTAACATTTTGTAAAGCTGCTTCTACAAGCACCTGACCGAGCCAATTAGCTGTTTTCACCAGTTGTTCTGGATCGCTCCCCAGTTTTTGCACTAAATCTAAACCATTCTCACCAACACAAAATACTAAACAATCAAACCGATCTACTTGTATTGTAACTGTTCTCAAAAAGCGTCCAACTGAGCTGGAGCGCTTAATGGTTGAGAAATCCCTGTCGTTCCAAGTAGCGAGCGACCTTCAACAACACCAAATGCAGCGTTGGAAGTCCGAAGGGCAAGAGCTTTTCCCTCTAGCAAAATAATTGTTACAATAATTCTCTATTGAGTCATGGACATTATGAATTATGAATTATGAATTATGAATTATGAATTGGCAATTGATAAAATATTTCAGATTTCAGCATTCATAATTCATAATTTTTTGCATATTTTCCCAAGAGATATCTTGTTGAATGTAACGGGGTGATTCTGGATTGTAAGGGCTTGCAACTCGATCTATCTTGAGAATTTTTGCGTCATCTCGAATTACAGGTATGTCGGGGTCGAAAGCTGTTGGACGCATTAATGAACTGGAAAAACCTTTGAAAATAGCAATTTGGTCTTGTTCTCCAGCAATTTCTACTGTTACTAGTAAAACTTCTTGAGGACGTTTAATAGTGTATTGTTCCAATCGTTTGCCAATAGAATTGTCCATAAATTAATAATTTATTGATAATTAGTAGGTTACAGTAGTTTTTCAGTTCACGAAACATAATTTTGTTATACCATGGATATCCTCACCTCTTAGTGTTAAGTTAAAGCCAATGCTTAAATGTCATTTATTCATAGGGGTTCCAAACGTCTATTATTCAGTTAATGAATTACAATGAATGAGTATGGAACCCAATAACAAGCAAGCTCAGGGGCTTTATAGGCTTTGTTACCGACTGACTAACGCAATCTACCCTGGCTGGCAGTACAAAGCTGTTGAGCTTGTCAGAATGGATGAGCGTACTGGAAATCTATACGTATTTGCTGGAGATAGTCTTGACTTTGAAATCAAGCCAACAGGAGGATACAAGCCATGACATTAACAAATTATGAGGCGATGAATCTTGATGAGTTACGTCAGTATGTCTTAACTCATCGAGAAGACATAAGTGCTTTTCATGTTTATGTCGATCGTTCAAAAGCCGTAGGGCGAATGATTACAATTAATCCAGATGACCCAAACTGGGAGGAGAATTTAGAGCAGAGGATTCAGCAAGCAACCTCTGGTGAAGCAGAGTCACAATAGGCGTCTTCACTGGTTGCATCTGAAGAAGTTGGTATACTGTTTAAGCCGTTTGCTAATAGAGTTGTTCATAAATCAATACTTTATTGTTCTTGTGGAACGGGCGGGAAGCCCGTTTATATTCGAGAGGGCGGGCGAGGACGCCCACCCCACAAGTTGTGAGTTAGTAGTCTGTGAAATGCATTCTTATTTATAAATTACAAATTATTGATTATTGAGGTGTTGCTGAGCGTCCTTGCTTGCCTAACTTAATCAGGACAAAATAGCTGAGATAAAGGACGTAAATGACTAAACCGATAATGCCAAGAAAGCCAAGAAAGCCTGGTTTGGTATCGTGATGGAAATAATCTTTAAACATAAGCGGGGCTTCAAACCAGACACGGCAATACGATGTTGCGATCGCAGTTTCTGAAAAAGAACAAATTATAAAAGGTATCAAAGCGAATGCACCTAAAACACAGTATATAGCCACTGCCCATCGCCATGACGTAAAAACTAACTTGAGCGGTTCGTTTGGCTGATACTCTATTTCATCATTGAGATCTATCCAGAACCATAATGAAACAGGAATTAAAATACGAGCTATCAATCCTGAGATGAAGCTAACGCCAAATCCACCAATCATTAAGTAAATTGTAATGGCTAGTAAACTGGCAACTCGCCAGTAAATCAGAAGTAAACGTTGTATAGCTTCAGCTTTTTGTACAAAAGCCCAAAGTAGCAAAATTATGGGCAAAACGAGTGTAAATAATACTCCTAATCGGTAGTCTATCCAAACTAGGGGACGAAACCAAACGTCATTCATAAAATTTCCTCAAATCAGTGAACAGTGACCAGTGACCAGTGACCAATTACCAATTACCAGTTAACTGTAACTAATCATTACCAATCACATGACTACAGTTTAAGTTTTCCACCAATGCGTTCAATCACCCACTAACTAGTAAACACTTTGCTTACTATTCACCAAGCGCTCTTTACTGGTCACTGGTCACTGCTTAACTGGTCACTGTAAAAAGAAAACCTCACTCTGTTTCCCTAGATCCTGCTTTAGCATAGAATGACTAAGGTTGGAGTGAGATTTCATACACAAGTGCTATTAAAGCACAAAATTTTTGTTAAGAGGTGCCTGGATGCGTTCCCACCAGCTTTAAAATTGATAGTTGTAGAGTTAACTCTTAGTCTTCGTAAACTCTGCACTCATCTGCTTCTGGGTTAGCATCACAGTATTGTTCGAGAGATGTTTTGCGCTTTGCTTGGCGTTGGTGAGAAGCTTCAGCTTGTAGTTCTTCCACTGCATCCCAAGCTGCTGCACATTCAGCAGAACTGCTACCTGTGGTGTCACATGTAGCACGGGCTTGTTCAACTTCTTGGTCGATTTTGTCTTGGATGTTGCTCATTGTCTTAATTTTTGTTGCGTGTTTTCAATACTAGTATAGAAAAATTTCAAAAAAGACAGTTTTTCGTACCATCATCCCCCATTCTACTGTGTCGGTGCAATAATTTTTTCAGTTCATGGAGCTGTGCTTAAAAACTATTACAGCATTTTTCACGGCGCTCGTGTATTCTTCTACAATGTCTTAAGATTTTGAAACTTTACCAAAAAGGTGTAGATTATACAATACTTCTTAAGAATGATACCGAAAGGTAATAACTATAATCATCTTGAGGAGCTTGCTAAGGGATTTGCAGAAAGTCGCATGAATTCGTGTAGGATGCGTTATAGTAGTCCCCAAAATAGAAATAATAAACCGGCTTGCTTAACAACAAAAGCCCTCAAGAATAAATAGAGTGTAAACTCATGGCAGACCAAATGCAGTGGGCAAATGCCCTATCAACCCGTCCTTCCTTAGAAGCAGCTGTTTCAGATGTAGTACAGCGCACTGTCTCATCGTTAACAGCACCTCCAGATTTAGGGCTGTTGTTCATTTCGTCTGCTTTTACGAGCGAGTACTCTCGGCTTTTGCCACTACTGAACGAGCAACTATCAGTACCTGTATTGTTAGGTTGCAGTGGCGGAGGTGTGATTGGTACAACTTGGGGAGGCACAACACAAGAGTTAGAAGCAGAACCTGCACTCAGTTTAACTTTGGCACACCTACCTGGGGTCAATATTAAGCCATTTCATATCGATCCTGATGAATTACCCGATTTGGATAGCGCACCAGATGCTTGGATAAATTTAATTGGCGTACCACCATCACCCGCGCCGCAATTTATATTATTGTCTGGCTCTTTCTCTTCAGGCGTGAACGATTTATTACAGGGATTAGATTTTGCATATCCTGGATCGGTAACAGTGGGAGGACAAGCGAGTGGTGGCGGTTTGGGAGGTCGCATTGCTCTTTTCTACAATGACCAACTCTATAGAGAAGGAACTATCGGCGTCGCCCTAAGCGGTAACATTGTTCTGGAAACGATTGTGGCACAAGGATGCAGACCAATTGGAAGACCTTGCCAGGTGACAAAAGGCGATCGCAATATAATTTTAGAACTCAATGAGGAAGTGCCGTTAAGGGTATTGCGAGATTTAATTGGCAATCTTAGTGAAGAGGATCGGATGCTGGCACAGCATTCCTTATTTGTTGGTTTAGCTATGGACGAATTCAAGCAAGAATTGCATCCAGGAGATTTTCTGATTAGAAGTATTTTAGGAGTAGAACCATCCGCCGGAGCAATTGCGATCGCGGATTATATTCGTCCCGGACAACGGCTGCAATTCCACTTACGCGATGCCCACGCTTCTGCTGAAGATTTAGAATTCTTGCTACAAAGGTATCAGAAAGAGCGTTCTTCCGCCGTCGCCCCAGTAGGTGCTCTCATGTTTTCTTGCGTTGGTAGAGGAGAAGGTCTTTACGGAAAGCCAGATTTTGATTCCCAATTATTCAATCGCTACCTTAAAAACATACCACTAGCAGGCTTCTTTTGTGGCGGCGAGATCGGACCTGTAGGTGGTAGTACAATGATACACAATTATACCTCTGTGTTTGGAATTTGTCGTTCGGTAAATAGCTAATTGCTAGTAAAAGGGAATGGGGAACGGGGAACAGGGAACAGGGACTACCTCAACGTGGGGGTGAGAAACTGTTAAAGAATTTCTGCTCAGAGCTGCTCATTGCTCATCTTTTTTGAGGAGAGGTTGACTATTGTTAGCTCTTTCAGGTAAAGTTGGAATCCAGTCCTGAATAACTTCTGACATTGAGACTTCCAATTTTCAATCAAGACGCTCTACTTTTTGCCGTTCAGTGTCAGTCAGTTTCACAACGCATCTATAATCTCAAGCCATTTTAAGAATTACTCTGTTAAACATCTTGTCTCAGTAATAGCATAAGAGCTCGGTGGAAAGGTGGTGAAGCAAATGCCTCAAGTTTATCAAACTTATGTGACTCAGATTTCTAATAATTTAACGGTGGAAACACAAGTGCTTGAGATGCTAGAGAAGTTCTCAAGAGTAGCAGCCCAGATGTCAAAAATGGCATTAGAAGGTTTGCAAGATAACATGAAAAAGGAGAAGTTAAACTCCTTAATTCAAAACGATTTTGGTGTCAACAAACGCCATGCCAATAGTGTGATTAATTTTGTGTCAGGTGAGTTAGAATCAGCTCGGTTGTGCCAGACCAGACATATTAATACACTGGATGCCAAAATCAAATCAGTTCAGGCAGAAATTGCGAGATTGAACAAAAGATTGAAGAATCATCGGGAGTATGCTCGAGCCGTAGAGAAGCATAAATTAGCCATCAAGTCTCCTCAAAAAACTAAAGCCCGAAAGCTAAAGAAAGTTCCATTACTGAAGAGAACACCAGAATTTGATGATGCCTGTCCCATTAATGGTCAGTCTCATGGTCAAACTTACTTGCAACTAGCTAAACAGCAATTGCATCAAAAAAAGCGTCAATTGCGGATGTATCAAGACCGCCGAACTCAAGTCATCAAACGAGGGATCAAAGTGAATTTGGGTTTAAACGGTAAGATTCCATTTGTCGGGAGTACTAATGAAACTAACAGCAATCAAATCTGTCAGCTAACACCGGGTGTCATCCCCAGTTTAAAAATTCGTGTGCCTTATTTTTTAGAGTCAATATACGGCGAATATTGTACCTTGCCACTTCAGAAAATTAATAAGTATGGATATGACTTGATAGTGACCGCTTGGGCATTAAACAACGCTCTCACTTATGTGTTTAGCCTTAATCAAAAAGGAAAGTGGGTAGTAGCTATTACTTGTTTAGTTAACTTCTCTATTACCAGTCATGACAAAACTTGTGGATGTATTGGCTTAGATATTAATCCCGGAACTATTGGTTGGTGTGCGACTAATCGTCACGGAAATCCCGTAGCATGGGGAAAAGTTAATTTAGATTTACATTCGTGTTCAACCGAGCAAACAGAAGCTAGGCTAGCTACGGCTATTACAGAAATCACAGCCAGAGCAAGGGCAACTAAAAAGCCAATTGTGATTGAGAAGTTAGACTTTTCCCACAAGAAGAGGCAATTCAAACGCGGTCGCAAGTACAATCGAATGCTCTCTGGTTTTGCTTATGCCAAGTTCTTTGAATTGTTAAAAGCTCGATGTTTAAAGCTAGGCAT
Source organism: Scytonema hankhaensis NUACC26 (assembly GCF_045865695.1). Taxonomy (NCBI): domain Bacteria; kingdom Bacillati; phylum Cyanobacteriota; class Cyanophyceae; order Nostocales; family Scytonemataceae; genus Scytonema; species Scytonema hankhaensis. Next base: position 234,375 of record NZ_BAACAP010000255.1, on the reverse strand, counting down.
CCTCGTTCTAGAGGTTAGTGCCAAGTATTCTAGCCAAATCGGCGTTGTCAAATATATGAAACGTTATGGCATGGGTAGTGATAGCGCGGCGGGTCTAGTTTTAGCCCGTCGTGGCATGGGGATTTACCATGAGAAACTGCCAGCGAGATACGCCTTTCAGACTTCGGTTCGCCCTGAAGCTCGTCAGCACGTCTTTGCACATTGGCAGCGATTCCATAAGCATTACTTGAAGCTAGGTTCTCGTCATGCTTGGTTTGGTACACCTACTCTGACAGGGTCTGCGGGTGATGGCTTGGTGAACACCGGAAATCTTGGGTTTCCAAAGCTTCGGCATAAGCATGGGAGTCCAACTCCCCATCCGTCTGTGAAGGCGTGAATCCTTCAAGGTAGGAGGAATTGACCGCTATTCCTCCGGTTGAAGAGATTTGCTCATGCGTGAGTAGATCTGAGTAGACTTTATCGAGCGGCTTGAGACCCCTAAAACATACGTACCACCAATTTATCGGTATAATGGTGGGCAATGCCCACCCTACTAACCACTAACAACTAAGCAAAAGCATAATGGTGGGCAATGCCCACCCTACTAACCACTAACAACTAACAACTAACCAAAAGCGTAGTATTGTTATCAATGAAAGAAGGTGTACCGCTTGAGTCGATGGCACTATATTTCTGGAAGTAACGACGCAGTTCTTGAGGAAAATTAGGATAGTCAAATACAGCGTCTCCATCAGCCATGTTTGCCCAAAAATACCGCAAACTGGGGGCTAGCTCTTTTGCTTGCGCTAACGGTAAACTTATAGGGGGTAAAGTCAGCAGTTTAATTAGGAAGGGAGTGCTGCGATCGCCCATCCATTTTCGGGAAGCAAGTTGTAAATTAGGAAAGTCAGGTACTGAGTCTACTCGATAAGACAAAATTTGCAACCAATCTTGACCGAAATCATTCCTGTGAAACTCTAAAACACGATAAGGATGCGGATAGCTAACTAAAGAACCAGTTGTTATATCGTACACTCCTTCAGCATAGGCAACATCCTGAACGTGTAAATGTCCGGTAAAAACTAAACGAACGCTATATTGTCGTAATAAGTGTAATAGTTCTGGCGCATTGTCTAACATATAGCGATTTGCCATGAGGTGGCGGGATTGGTTGGGTAAATGTTCAACAACATTGTGATGCACCATAACTAGCACGAGTTCATTAACAGATGCAGCTAGAACTTCTTCCAACCATTGCAGTTGCTTGTCATCTAAACGTCCTATTTGCTTACCTTGGTCATTAAAGAAGTTAGAATTTAAGCCAACTAGCCTTACTCCTGGTAGCAATTGACAAGTGTAGTAAAGTTGATTGGTGTTACTATATCCAAACTGACGATAATAATGGGGGAAATCGGCAAAAGCTATTGATTGCGCGTTTGCCATCAAAACTGGAACATCATGATTGCCAGGAACAACATAGGCGGGAAACGGTAATTGTGCTAGACGATTTTGTAACCAAGTATGGTTTTCTGGTTCCCCATGCTGAGTTAAGTCTCCAGGTAGCAAAAGGAAATCTAAATCAAGTTGTGTGAGATGTTCTACAATGCTGTCAAATGCTGGAATACTAACTTCGACTAAATGAAAACGATCTGGATGATCCCAGATTGTGTGAGGAACTGCAACGTGCAAGTCGCTGACTACAGCAAAACGAAATTTTAGAGCCATTGACCTAAATAGTAATGTTAAAAACGGGGGAAAAAACTCTTTTTAAATTGAGTATAGCCTGTAACTCACTATGACTGGTTTAGAGTGTAGATTGGCAATCCCCGTTAATATTTGTATACAAAACTGGGTGATGTTAAATTTTCGGATGGCGAGCGCGGGTTAAGATTAAAGATATTTTTAGCCTTAATGAAGCATAGGTAAAAAATAATTATAATCCTGTTCAATGAGGAATCCTTATGACAACTAATGCTCAAGAAGCTTTTACTCGAATAGTTCTTACTTTGCCTCCAGTTGAGCGGTTACGTTTAGCTGCCCTCATTTTAGATGACTTAACTCGTTCCGATCCACCTGTTGTAACACAAGATAATACTTGGAGCGAACAGGATCGACATGACATAACTGCTTTCTCCCTACAGTATGCTGCCATGCTTTACCCGGAGGACCAAGAACTTGTTTAATCCAGGTGATGTAGTAATAAGGAGAAATATTTTGGCAATCATTCGAGTTCGTCAACACGTTAACCCACTAGCACATAAGTATCAAACCCCTCTCAGTCCACTTGATTGGGAAAAAGTTTATGCCCAACCAAGCTTACCACTACACTTAGATATTGGCTGTGCTAGAGGACGATTTGTTCTCAATATGGCACAAGTGGAACCTATGTGGAATTTCTTGGGTTTGGAAATTAGGGAACCATTGGTAGTAGAAGCAAATAGGTTGCGTTCGGAGTTAGGGCTGGTAAACCTTCATTATTTGTTCTGCAACGCGAACAACTCACTCCGTCCGCTTTTGTCTTCTTTACCTCAAAAAAAATTACAGCGTGTCACAATTCAATTTCCCGATCCTTGGTTTAAAAACCGTCATGCAAAACGGCGAATGGTGCAGCCAGAATTAGTCGCAGAACTGGCAGAATTTCTTACACCTGGTGGTATTGTTTTTTTGCAGTCCGATCTGGAGTTTTTAGCAGTGGAAATGTGCGATCGCTTTGCTGCAAATCCAGCTTTTGTGAAACATGGTAAGGGAGAATGGCTAGCAGAAAATCCGCTATCGGTTCCTACAGAAAGGGAATTATACACGATTAACAAAAACGAACCTGTTTATCGCGCTGTGTTTGAAAAAGTCACAACTTAGTCAGTAATAGGTAGTAGGCGGAGATATGGCAGTTCCCACTTTCGTGAGCTACAGGAAAAAAGAACTAACCGCAGCTTGTAGCTAATGGACGCAGATAAATTGGTAACTCAGTAGACTAGGAAACGCTATAAAAAGCAAATATTTGAGGGTTTCAATAACCACAAATGTACGAAATTGAATTTACTCCCGAATCTATTCAAGATTTGCGCTACTTCAGGAAGTTTGAGCAAAATATCATTATCGATGCGATACAAACTCAGTTACTTTATGAACCGATAGTAGAAACGAGAAATCGATTCCGACGTAACCCACCAGATATTGCTGAATGGGAATTGAGAATTGGTATCTTTCGGGTCTTCTACAATGTTGATGAAGTTATTGAGATTGTTAGTATTGAAAGAATAGGTGAAAAACAAAACAATACTGTATTTTTTCGTGGAAAAGAGGATTAACGGATATGACTTGGACATACCGTGTTTGCCGTGATAGTCAAGGACGCTATTCAATTCGTGAGGTCTTTTATAATAGAGATAATGTCATTGTTAATTACAGCAAAACTCCTGTTGCTGTCCTTGGTGCTTCCATTGAAGAGTTGATGCAACTAATTCAATGGTTCAGGGAAGCATTTGATTTGCCAGTCTTGTCATTAGAAGAGATTGACGCTCAGATTACGATGCTACCACCTCGGCAAAAGTCAGAACGTAGTAGGAATATTTCTTTAAAGCAGGTCATTGCTGAGTTATCAACAGATATCAATAACGTTCAATCACCAGTAACCAACGACCAGTGAATCATCTGTAAGAAAGAACTTTTACCTTATATTTAGACATCACAAAGTGCATTAAGTAGAACGAGTAAACTAGATAAGGGGAAACCATTACCATTGGGTCTTGCAGTGGTGGTAGATGGTAAAGACGTTGGTGGAACTCGCTCCCCTACCCATCATACTATCTATCCTGCCGTTGAAATGCCCTTTTCCGAATTTGTAGAAAAATTTTTGAATTGTGGTTGGATTTACGTAGGTAAAAAAGAAATAAGATAATCAAGAAAAGCTATGTCTGAAACAAAATACTATCAACAAGATACAGACCTTTGGCATCAATTGATTGACCGGGAAAAAGCTTATTTAGAAATTCGGCAAAATTTCCTAAATAGTTGCCAATCTAAGGTAGAGTTAATTAGACTGGCTTTACAAAAGCCCACGGAAAGAGGAACGGCATTGCAAATTCTTCATTATTTAACTTTAGAAGAACGCCAGAGTTTATTTGATGAGTTAATCGAGTTAGCCTCTGTCGGTCATTCAGATATTGAATTAGTTCGATTTACTATTCTTTCATTTGATAAAATATGGCTTTTAAATAATATAGAAAATTGTGCAGAATCTCTCCTAAAAAAAGGTACGGATGAAGAATATAGACGATTATTAGAACTTTATATTCAGATTGATGATGAACTGACCCAAAGGCTGGTTATGAAAGCATTACAGCAGAAAGACCCCGAAATTCAGGAAGTGGGTGAAGATTTTGAGAATTATCTCAAAACTAAACGAGAAAATTTGAGGTGAATTGAAAACCCAAAATTTTTGTCTGGATTAAACACCATTACAAATATTAATTTGTTTGGCTCAAAGTAGCTACTAAAATTCGCATAACTTGCTCTACATCTTCAGGAACTCGATAGCTATTAATCCCTTGTTCAAAATGCTTTGCAGTACGGTCAAGCCTAGCAAATTGCCAAATTGTTCCTGTGGAAACAGATCCTATCAAAATCGGTTGTTCTGAAACGGTTGGGGTTTTCTCCCATTGATCGAGTGCGGCTAACTCAGCAACCAGTTGTGTGAAGCCTCTAGTCAAATCTTCATATTTAGCCTCAATAACTAACAATTGATTAATTGTATTGACACGCAGCAAATAATCTAAATTTCCCTGAAGCCAATTAGAAACCTTTAGCCCGTACTCAATCCGCAGTTCTGCTTGAGTGTAGTGAATTAGCTCTGTAACAACTCTTGAAATAAGAATTTCCCGTCTGGCAAATTCATTAGTTAAAGGAACAAATGGCAGGACTTCTTCAATACGCTCTCTTAACTCTTGTATGCGATCGAGTTCACCAGAAAATTGTGGTAAGTTGAATGTTTTTCGGGTAAGGGTGTAGCCAAATTCTTTAGCTAGTTCGCTGGCTTCAAAACCTAGCTCGAAGTATCGGCTGAAGGTATAGTTTTGATTGGGATCGAGAAGTGGCATATTAACATTCTCAAAATCAAGAGTTTCTCAACATAAGGATTGAAAATAACGATACCAATTGCAGTTGCAAGAGTGTACTTTTTTTACTAGCTTTGTCCTCATGCTTCAAAGCTACCTGCTTTCCGTGTTACCCAGGTATTGGCTTTACTATCTCGCCTCAAGATTTATGAAAGCAGTGACGCACGGTGATACCTACGTTAAAGTTGTTGAATTACTCGAATAATTGCCTGCAATGTTTCTGTAGCTAATTCTTGATGGTCTGGAACAACAACTTGAGCAAATGGCTCATCTCAACATAGAATGATGTGGCTGCAGGTAATAGCTTGCAGTTCCCAATCCCGAAACCTTGGGCAATCTACTCACACAACCACCAAAAATGCTTCAAAGTTATCTTCTGGCACAGATAAGCCATCTTCTTCCAAGGCAGCAATATAACCTGTAATAGCTTCCTTTATATTAGCTAAGGCTTCTTCTTTAGTTTTGCCCTGGCTAACACATCCCCTTAGACTTGGACACTCTACAACCCAATAGTCATCTTCATCTTTGTACATGATAACTTGTCTCATATTTATCAAAAATCTCAACGTAATTGTTTAGTATAAACCAAGTAAAGGAATCCCGTTACCATATTATCTCAAAACTAAACATCAGTCACAGTTCAAATCTTAGGAAAATTCGCTAGTTAACTGGTCACTGGTCACTGGTCACTGTTCCTATTGGGATGCTCCCCTTTTCTAATTCAAAATTGTATCAGTTACTGGTTTGTGTCAATACTCTTAAGCTAGAAGCTGTTTCTTCTGGTTTTCCAGCAAGAGGAAAAACTAAAATGCTCTTAATAGCAGGGTTATTTACTAATTCTTTTAAACGATGGAATTGTCGCTCGCTAATGGCAATACCAGCGTAACTTTTTGCGTAATTCAATTCCTCTTTGAAATTTACATCATTATCATTATATGCTTGAATGAAAACTCGATCGACATTCCACTTTTGCCAATCAGCAGCAAAATATCTTTTAGCCCAGTAGGGATTATGATGACAAATATCAAAACTAACGCTGGGATTGGCTTGTTTCATTGCGGTTATCATTTGTTGCAAAAAATTGGTCAAATGAGCCGTGCGATCGATCTTGCCAGGTAACTCAGCATGGTATCCTAAATAATCATCCCATTGAACAGCATCAATTTTTGGATACTTTTGGACGAACTCTACTAAAATATTTTTAAACAAATTTGCTACTTCAGGAATCTCTACGTCAAGAACATAATGATCGATACCAGCATAGGTTTTATCCACACCAGGTACAATCCATTTCCGAGAAATCGCTAAATCATAAATCAGACTATTTTTATCTATTTTAATACCTTTCTCTAAATAAGCGTGAACTTGCATTCCTTGTTTGTGTGCTTCATCAATCAACCAATCTAGCCATTTGTCTTGAAACTGATTCGGACAACTTTTATACCCTAATGTTTGTTGCATAACGTCGCTATTGTACATCGTACAACCATTACCCCAAACACCGTGAATAATTGTATTAATTCCTTGAGAGCGGTAGTATCGAACTCTTTCACGAATTGTTTGTTCGTTGGCATTATTAGTAATTTGGTAGCGACTCAAATAAATTCCTCTAATAACTTTTTTCTCCCAAGGAGTTTGAGGTATTGGTATTGGTTGAGGAGGGGTTGTTTCTAGTGAAGCTTGCTTATCATCACTGGAAGTGGGATTTGAAGCGCTTGAGAAAGAGGGACTTGGAGTTGAAGAAGTTCTAGGAATAGGAGCTAGAGTAGCTGTTGGCGTGGAATCTACAAAAGGAAGAGTTACTGGTAGATCTTTAGGCAAAAGGCGGCTGATGTCTAAATGTCCTGGTTGGCTAAACCACCAATAACCTCCTCCCAAGACAGCAATAATTACGGAAATCGGAATATTTAAGCATCCGCATCCACTCGGCTCTTTCTTTTGACGCGACATAGAAGCACAATCTTGATTTATATATAAATGGATACAATTTCAGAGCGGTATTTTCCTAATATGTCTCAAGATCGCTCTCTATAATGTACGGGCGAGGACGCCCGCACCACACCTGTATCACAACATGGTATTTTGACAAAATAATGTCTTGACAAAGGAGCTATTCCTTGAGTAATGTTTATATAACGAATGTTCGATATAAAATTATTCTATGCCAAAAATAGTAAACCACGAGTTATACCGTAAAGAACTACTCAGTAAATGCTTTGACTTATTTGCAGAAAGAGGATACAGCGCTATTACCATGCGCCAAGTAGCCGAAAGCTTGGGCGTGTCTACCGGAACCCTGTATCATTACTTTCCGAATAAAAAAGCTTTATTTGAGCAATTAGTGGAAGAAATATGCGAACGAGATGTATCGTTGGCATTGACTGAGTTGGAAGGGATACAGACTCTAAAAGAACGATTAGAGGTGTTGGGGCGGTTCCTGGTTAAAAAACAAGATTACTACGTTAAATGGACTTACGTGTTAGTTGATTTCTGTCAGCATTTAGACTTCAAGGAGATGCATGGTAATGATGTGTTTCAGTATGCAAATAAGCAATACGAACAGGCATTTTATGAGTTGTTAGGTATTAAAGATCGGGCATTAGTTTGGTTTGTTATGAGCCTAATTGATGGCTTATTCCTAGAATTACTTATGAATAATGACTGTATTTCTCTGACAGAACAATTTGATTTACTAGGCAAAATGATAACTGCTTATTTGGAAAAGTATCAAAGCAGTGACCAGTGACCAGTGACCAGTGACCAGTGACCAGTGACCAATGACAAAGGACAAATAACAAATGATTAGTAATTTATCTAAACAAAAAAATCAATGGTTGATGGCTTTAGTAATCGGTGCGACTACCATCATGGGTGGAACGGTTGTTTATAGCATTTCTCTGTTTGGAGGTGTCAGTCAAAAACCTGCACCAGTGGTAACAACTTCACCCATGAAAAAAGTGACAGCTTTGGGAAGATTGGAACCTGAAGCTAAAGTTATTAAGTTGTCTGCACCTTTAGCATTGGATGGCGATCGCTTGACTAAACTCCTGGTTCAAGAGGGCGATCGCGTGAAAGTTGGACAGGTGGTGGCAATTCTCGATTCAAGGGATAAACTGCAAGATGCTCTCAAAAAGGCACAAGAGCAAGTTAGGATGGTTCAAGCCAAACTTGCCCAAGTCAAAGCAGGAGCAAAAACTGGAGAAATTGCAGCTCAAAAAGCCACAATAGAGCGTTTAAAAGCCCAACTACAGGGAGAAATTGTAACTCAAAAAGCTATTATTGCCCGCCGTCAATCTGAGTTGAATATTGCTCGTGCAGAATACGATCGCTACCAAATGCTGTATCGGGAAGGAGCAGAATCTGCCTTGAACTTTGACAACAAAAAATTAGCTTTTGAAACTGCCCAAACACAGTTAATTGAAGCCAAAGCCAATCGAAACCGTACAGCAGATACACTACAGGCAGAGATCGCCGAAGCCAAAGCCACCCTTGATAAAATTGCCGAAGTTCGTCCCGTAGACGTACAAGCAGCGCAAGCAGAAGTTGATGATGCCATTGCATCTGTTAAACAAGCAAAAACTGACTTGGAAAAAGCCTACATTAGATCCCCTATTTCAGGGAATATTCTGAAGATTCACACGCGAGAGGGAGAAAAGATGAGCGACTCTGGGATTATTGAGTTGGCACAAACCGATCGCATGGTTGCTGTAGCAGAAGTGTATCAATCTGATATTGGAAAAGTTAAACTCGGACAAAAGGCAACTGTGACTGGTCAAGCTGTAACAGGAACGCTCCAAGGAGTTGTTTCTCACATTGGCTTGCAAGTTGACAAACAAAATGTTTTTAGCAACCAACCAGGAGAAAACTTGGACAAGCGAGTTGTTGAGGTAAAAATTCGCCTTAGCCCTGAAGACAGTAAAAAGGTTGCAGGTTTAACCAATTTACAAGTGCAGACAGCCATCCAATTATGACTTTTTTTTCAATCAAAATATAACGGATGTTCGATATAAATTGAGGGAATTAATTATGTTTGGCAAATGGTTACGGAGAACACCGCTAGCATGGCGACAAGTGATGAAAGAAAAAACCCGTTTAGCGATCGCTGTTGCGGGTATTGCCTTTGCAGATATGCTGATGTTCGTGCAACTAGGGTTTCAAGATGCGCTTTACGATAGCGCTACACTACCTCATCGCTTGCTTGAAGCAGATTTAGTCATGACCAATCCCCAATTCCAAACTCTTTTCTCAGTGAAAACCTTCTCTAGAGAAAGACTTTATCAAACATTAGGTCATGAAGCCGTCAAATCGGTAAGTTCTATATACATAGGTTCGGGACAGTGGAAAAATCCTGACAACCGTCTTACTCGTGCTATTCTCATATGGGGAATCGAACCAGACGCCCCTAGCTTGAAGTTACCAGAAATCAAGCAAAATGCAACACAAGTCAAACTCTTGAATCAAGTGTTGTTCGATCGTGCAGCGCGTCCGGAATATGGAGATATTGCGGGTTCGGTACAAAAACAAGGAACTCTAGAAGCAGAATTGAATCAGCAAAATATTCAGGTGACAGGGTTATTTACCATTGGTTCATCCTTTGCAGCAGATGGCAATGTCATCACCAGCGATTCAACATTTTTAAAATTGTTTCCAGAACGTCAATCAGACAGGATAGAAGTTGGTTTGATTCAACTTAAACCAGGTTTTGATGTTGCCAAAGTACAGGCGGAATTGACAAAAGAATTATCAGGGGATGTCAGAATTTTAACTCCTGAAGGCTTTGCTGCTGTAGAAAAATACTATTGGGAAAGCCAAGGGACAATCGGATTTATTTTTGGGCTAGGTGTGGTTGTTGGATTTATAGTAGGAATCATCATTGTATACCAGATTCTTTACAGCGATGTTGCCGAACATTTACCGGAGTACGCGACGCTCAAGGCAATGGGTTACAGCGATGGTTATCTTATCCGGGTATTGTTACAAGAAGCCTTGCTGTTAGCAGTCTTAGGTTTTATACCAGGATTTGCGATCGCAAGCGCACTTTACCAATTGACATATGCAGCGACACTGCTACCAATTGCCATGACAACAAGTCGAGCCATAACTGTATTTGTGCTGACAGTAGGGATGTGTAGCTTTTCCGGCGCGGTTGCAATGCGGAAACTGCAATCTGCTGACCCTGCAGATATTTTTTAGCACCGTGTTTTTTGTTGTATCCTCAACAGGTAACATTTTTCTCACTAGGTGCTGTAGCTATACCAATTTAATAAATGTTTGCGACAGATAGTTGGATAAAATCAAGTCCAAGTGAGACGTTTTTAATCCAAAATCCAAAATCTAAAATCCAAAATCCAAAATTGTATGACTGGTACTAAAAAACTACCACGATGGCTGAACATAGGAATAGCATTTCCTGTCATATTTGTCAATGGTTGGCTCATACTTTTGCTTTGTCAATACTTACAACCTATTGTCAGTATTGTATTTACAGCTAGCCTTATAGCTTTTCTATTAAACTACCCTATTGTGTTTTTAGAAGAGCGGGGAGTGAAAAGAGGGTTGGCAATTGGACTAGTTCTCCTCATATCGCTACTGCTGTTAAGTATTCTCGGATTGGTCTTGGGACCATTAGTTTTTGAACAACTCGTGGAGTTTGGCAATCGCGTACCCGCCTGGATTGAAGTTGGAAAGCAAGAACTGCAAGCCTTAGACGAACAAGCATTGTTTCAGAAGCTACCCATTGATATTAGTGGAATTGCAGGTCAAGTCACAGGACAGCTGACTGGAGCAATGCAATCCTTCACTAGACAAATTATTAATGTAACCCTTGATACTATCAATAGTGCGCTCAATCTAGTTTTAACTTTAGTACTCACTATTTTTCTGGTGTTGTATGGCAACAGTCTTTGGGAAGGGCTTTTAAGCTGGTTACCCCCTAATTGGTATAACCAAATTCAATTATCTCTCAAGCAGAGTTTTCAAAACTACTTTGCAGGTCAAGCAATCATAGCCACTATTCTTAGTGCAATTATGATCCTCGCATTTCTGACATTACAAGTACCATTTGGGTTACTTTTTGGTTTAGGAATTGGAGTAGCAAGTTTAATACCTTTTGGTGGAGTCGTTAGTATCGCACTCGTTAGCGTTTTGGTGTCGTTTCAAAATGTATGGCTCGGACTCAAGGTGTTAGTAGTCGCTGTTGTCCTCGGTCAAATTAATGAAAATGTTGTTGCACCTCGATTAATAGGAGGTATTACCGGGCTGAATCCTGCTTGGGTATTTATCTCTCTCCTTGTAGGAGCAAAGTTTGCTGGAGTCTTAGGTTTACTTATGGCAGTTCCAACAGCTAGCTTCATCAAAAAAACAGCCGATTCTTTACGAAAACCAGTCATCAGTGACCACCTGACCAGTGACCAGTGACCAGTGACCACCTGACCAGTGACCAATAAGGTATTTCTATGGAACCCGTGATTGTTGCACAAAATCTTAATCATTACTTTGGAGAAGGTTCGCTTCGCAAACAAGCTTTATTTGACATTAATTTAGAAATTAAAGCTGGCGAAATTACGATTATGACTGGACCTTCAGGTTCGGGAAAAACAACTTTGTTGACTCTCATGGGTGGATTGCGTTCTGCTCATGAAGGAAGTTTGAGAATTTTAGGTCAAGAAATGCGTGGTGCAAGTCAAAAGCAGTTGAGAGAAATTCGCTGCAACATTGGTTATATTTTTCAGGCACATAATTTAATGACGTTTTTAACAGCTAAAGAAAATGTACGTATGTCTTTAGAATTGCATGACAAGTATCTAGACCAAGACATGGATGGTAAAGCAACTGCTATGCTTGAGAGTGTTGGATTAGGTCATCGCGTTTCTTATTATCCAGAGAGTTTATCAGGCGGACAAAAACAACGGGTTGCGATCGCCCGTGCGCTTGTCAGTCAGCCAAAAATTGTTTTAGCTGACGAACCAACAGCAGCGCTTGATAAAAAATCCGGGCGTGATGTTGTGGAATTAATGCAGAAGCTAGCAAAAGAGCAAGGGTGTACCATTTTACTGGTTACTCATGACAACCGCATTCTTGATATAGCCGATCGCATTGTCTATATGGAAGATGGACATCTGAAATTATGAATTATGAATGCTGAATGATGAATGATTAAACCTTCAATTCATAATTCATAATTCATAATTCATAATTTATCTCGACTCGCATATCTTGTCGTCCACCTGCTTGTGGTGCTAATTTCAGCTTTCTAACTTGTTCCATAGCAGAAGCATCTAATTCTTTGTAACCGCTAGAACGAACTAGTTTCACCTTGGTCACATTCCCAACATCATCAGCCTCGACACTCATTTCCACCATGCCTTTGATACCTTGCTGTCTTGCAGTTTCTGGATACTTGAAGTTACAAAAGGCGCAATTTTCAATGAATTGAGAACCATTACCCACTGCTGATTTCGGTTGTTCTATAATTTTAGTATCAAAACCACTAGAAGTATTTATGCTGGTTGGCTCTGCAGGCGGGATTATCTTAATTTGTGTACTAACTTGTGAACGGGCTGGTGTAGATGCTAAAACCAAGACTGTGCCTGCTAACCATAGAGAGCGAACAAGAAATAACTTCACAAAAGCCTCGCTTGTCAAAAAATAATACATAGAGTAGCCGCTATTCTATGCCAGTATTTTTCAACAGTCATCTGTTAACCATACCCAATGCCCAATCCCATTAATTACTTGCTTGTTTAGTGCATTCTAAATAGTTAGAGTTTACCCATCCCCGAACTCTGTTGATTCCAACATTGGGACCCCGTGCTACTTCTATATAAGTCCAATCGCCCTTTTGCCGAATAGCACGAACAATGTTTCCATTGTTTAATGCTGCCTTTGATTCGCCTGCAGGGGCATGAAGAACAGGGAGTTGTCCTGTGTAAACGCCTGTAACATCACACCATCTCTGCCACTTTAAATTGGAGAAGGGAACGAGTTCGCTAGTGAAAATACGGCGATTATTTTTCAAAATACTCAAACGCATATTTTCCCCTTTGCCTTCACGCCAGGATACTGTATAAATGTATTCACCCTTTAACCAGCGTTTGCTATTATACTTCTTACTCGTTTCGGACTCAGAGCCATAAAGTGTGACGCACTGATTTTCTCTGTCACATCCTTGATATGAGTCATCGCTTCCTAAAGTCACGAGCAATTCTCCAGCTTTGTAATGAGATTTGTGAAGTTCTTGAGCCAGGGTGGGGCTGGCTACAGATATGGCAGCAAGAGCAAGAACGCCGAGGGCAGTAAGTTTAAAATTCATGGTTAAAGTTTAGGAATGTATAAATTTATCATTCCCAAAAGTAGATGAATAATATCTGATATGAGTAGGCAGGCAGAAATAGACAGAACTAAGTTACAAAATGTAAAGAGACTTATTTTGAATTAGCGAAATGTATCAATTTGTTACTCCAAAATCAAGAATACCGCTACAAAACTTTCTGAATCAAGAAGGTACAGAAATTTATTATGAGTCAATCGGCACCGGACCTGGGTTGATATTTGCCCATGGTCTGAGTGGCAATTATCTTTCTTGGTGGCAGCAGGTGTCTTACTTCTGCGATCGCTATAACTGTGTAACCTTTGCTCACCGTGGCTTCTATCCATCTAAGGAAATATCTAGTGAACCAGAACCAACAACTTTTGTGGACGATCTTGCTGCTCTTATCGAGCATTTGAAGTTCGATGATGTGTTTTTAGTTGCTCAATCTATGGGAGGCTTTGCGTGCTTGGAATATGGGTTGCGAGAGCCGTCTCGCGTGCGTGCGTTGGTTATGGCTGCAACCACTGGAACTGTAGATTTGAACTCGATTCATCACCAAAAAATGGAGAACTGGGTCACTTGGACTCAGCAAATGAACGAAGTTCGTGCGAATTTAACGATGCAAGGTATTCACATTGCAGCTGGCGCACGTTTAGCACACGAACAACCCGCTCTTCATTTCCTCTATCGAGAGATTGAGAACATTAGTATTGGGATAGATAGGGCTGCCCTACTTGCAAAATTACAGCAGATGTGCTGCTTACCTGCTACTACTCTGGCTCAATTGCGCGTACCTACTCTATTCATTGTTGGAGAAGAAGATGTAGTGTCTTTCCCAGGTGCTTCCGCCGCATTGAGTACGATCGTACCAAATGCTAAATTTGAGTGTGTACCAAATGCTGGACATTCGGTTTACTTTGAACGACCTCAAACCTTTAACCACTTGATAGACTCGTTCTTTACATCAGTTACGACTTCAGCATTGTCAACCTAGATGAAAAGTACAAATTAATCTGGATGGATGTATGGAGCGAGCTTAATTTTGGGCAACTTCTTTATTGGCATCAAGAAGTTTGAGAAGAAGGAAGTGGATCGCACCTTTAATAATTCTTCAAAACAATCATTTGTATCCCTAGATACTTCAAAACTTCACCCCTAGATCCCCTAGGAGGGCATTGTATTTTCAAGCTGAACAAGGTTTTATTTACTCTTGTATTCATAATGAATGCTACCAGGGCGCTCAAAACATGAAGAAATTTTCTGCCATTTGGTTGAGTATAGCAACGATCTGTGGGCTTGCTAGCGTATCTACTCAAGTCCCGTCGGCGCAAGGTATTCCTTCCCCTACTGAGTCCAGTTCTTCTGCCAATGCTGTAAAAGAGCAAGTTTATTCTCCTAATGCTTTTAAGGTACCATTCCTTGGCGTTGACGGCACTTTCAACATTGACACCACGGAGATTTCTGCCAGCGATCCGCGCAACCCGAAGCGAGTTGTTTTCAATAAAATGGAGTTTTTCTCTTTTTATGATGATTTAACGGGAGAAAAGCCAATTGCAAAAAACTGTCGCTATGTCTACAAAGGTGCTGCAGGCGATCCCTTCTATTATCCAAAACAGTCTAAGACCTCAATTTGGGATTTATTTGAGCTGGTTAGCGGAGAAGATGCTTGCAATAAATTTTATTATGTAATTTTGCGATCGCCTCACGGTGAGCCAGTTCATTTTCATATGCGGTACGGAGATATTAACTCTAGCTTCAAGACTTTATTGCAGCTGAGCAATCTCGGTCCAGAGGACAAAACTAACATAGATCCCTGGTGGAGTGTGTATTGTGCTGAAGGCGTGTCTGGTTGCGATTAAGAAGGCTTTAGATTATTAAATAATAATAGCGCTACTCTAACTTGAGAGGAGCGCCATTTTTTTATTAAACTCAGGGATAATATATGGAACTTGGCTTCCTGATGTTTACTAGAAATTGAGCATACTTTAATTGATTACACTGCATGATGGGTTCGCGATCGCCAAAACTATTTTTTGTAAAATGATTTGAACATGAAAAATTATGCCTCGCGTCGTAATATTTTGCAAGGTTTGATTGCTAGTACTATTCTCGTTGGATTTGATACAGTTAATAGTTCGTGGGTAGCATTTGCTAGTACGGCAGATTCTTTTGTCAACCTGCCACATTTAGATGGAGTACTGTACGCTGATGATGACACACGCGCAAATGCTGCTGATGATTTTGGTCACCTAGTACGTCGTTATCCAAAAGCCGTACTTAAACCAGGTTCGATTGATGATATCGTCAACATTATCAAATTTGCTCGTACTCACAACCTCAAAGTTGCTGCACGAGGTCAAGGTCACACCTGCTTCGGTCAGGCACAAGTGGAAGATGGTGTGGTCATTGATACGAGTACTCTTAATAAAATTCATGACATTAGTGCAGATAGAGCGATTGTTGAAGCTGGGGTGCGGTGGAGCGAGCTATTGCAAGCAACATTGCCACAACAATTAACACCGCCTGTCCTTACCGATTACTTAGAACTGTCTGTTGGAGGTACATTATCATCTGGTGGTATCGGTGGTGCAACTCACCGCTATGGCGTGCAAGTTGATAATGTTCTAGAACTTCAGGTTGTAACTGGTAAGGGTCATCTTTTAACTTGTTCCCCATATCAAAATCAAGATTTATTTGAAACGGTGTTAGCAGGTTTGGGGCAGTGTGGAATCATAGTCAAGGCAACAATTAGACTCATCAAAGCCGAAAGTAATGCCCGTGTATTTCTCCTAGATTATGATGATTTAGCTGCTTTTACTCATGACCAACGCTTACTAATTGAAGATGAACGATTCAATTATGTAGAAGGTCAGATTGTTAGCGATTCTAAAGGTGGATGGCGCTATTTGTTAGAGGCAGCTAGCTTTTATACACCGCCTAACGAGCCAGATAATACCAGCCTGCTATCTTCTTTAAGTTACACTCAAGGTACTGAAAAAATTGAAGACAAAACTTATTTCGACTTCCTCAATCGCTTAGCTCCCACTGTTGCTTTTCTCCAATCCATTGGTGTCTGGTCTAACCCTCATCCTTGGATTGACTTGTTTGTACCAGCAACGGCTGTGGAGAAATATATTAGTGAAGTTGTTTCTACTTTAACATTAGCTGATACAGGAAATAGTCCAATTCTGCTGTATCCTGTCAAAACAGACCGTTTCACATTGCCATTGTTCAGAGTACCCAACGAGCAAATCGTGTTTCTCTTTGCGATTTTACGAACTGCACCATCAGATGATGATACTACGAGCGCACGTATGCTTGCTGATAACCGGAGATTGTTTGAGCGTAACCGAGACCTGAATGGTACTCGTTATCCCGTTGGCGCTACGGCGTTTTCTCAAGAAGATTGGCAACAGCATTTTGGTTCAGTCTGGAGCAGATTAGTAAATGCCAAACGACGTTACGATCCCGATAACGTCCTGACTCCAGGTCAAGGCATTTTCACTAGCTTCTAAAAGCTTAAGAAAGCATAATGAGCTATTGTCCCGTACAGCCCATTGTTTGCCCAATCTACGAGCAGTCCTTACTAGCTTGGTTTTGTATTTGACCGTTAACTACTAGTAGATACGGTATCCAACCATTACTACTTAAACCGGAAAAGAATGTTGTTTGTCCCCATATACAATATGATTGCCAAAGAGAACCCGACAAACATTTAGATTTGACTTGATACGTGTAGGTGCCATCAGTAACAAGGGTGTACTGCGGAATCAGGCTATATTCACCGCCAATCCCACCCGAACTGCCTCCAGTACAATAGTTTAAAGCGGCGACAGCTGAGGCTAAATCTAATGTTTGAGGTTGATTTCCGACTGGTACTTGTTCAGTTCTTGGTATCAGTCTTTGTGAGGCAACGGTTGATTGAGCTTGAACCTGTGGTGACTTCATCATCACGCTGAAGTTGATAAAAGCTATTAATGTAGCAATTTTTGCAATCCGAGTAGAAGTGAACAGGCTCTGTTCGTACAACTTCCTTCCCAAATACTGTTGTTTAGACATTTGCCTACCTCAAAAAACTTATGAAAACCCTGGTGTTGCATCCTTAAAATAAACAAAAGCTACTGGATGACGCATTCACTGTTTATGCTGAATTCATGGCAACTTTGGGAAGAATTGAGGGCACATAAAGGCGAAGATATTTGCAGAAAACTGCATGCAAGCTCGATAAGAACTCTTTCGGCTTGCAGCAAGGGCGATCGCTTCAATGCTCGTCATTAGAATTAAAAAAGCTAGCAACGTTACTATTTGCAAATTTTAGAACGACTGACCGTAACAAATATGGTTTATTTATCTAGAGGGATGCCGAGCCATTTACGTTTGAGCGAGAGAAACGCTTGGGGGAACAATGTTGTTCAATAAGACTTGGAGTTGCTGGTTGATAGGGGTTGCGATTGGTAGTGCGTTCGTCACCATTGCAAATTGTGCCAAGGCTCAAAGTGACATTGTTCCAGATAATACGCTCAATACGGAAAACTCCACAGTCAATCCTAACTTTGGTGGACTACCAATTGAAGTTATTACTGGTGGTGCTATTCGAGGACAAAATCTTTTTCATAGTTTTCAACAATTTAATGTAGGTGAAGCAAGAGGCGCTTATTTCTTCAGTCCTAGTGCAGAAATTCAAAACATTTTGGCACGGGTTACAGGTAGCGATCGCTCGGAGATTTTAGGGACACTGGGGACTTTTGGTAACTCAAATCCTAACTTGTTTCTGATTAATCCCAACGGTATTATCTTTGGACAGAATGCCAGTTTGGATGTTGGTGGTTCGTTTGTCGCAACGACTGCTAATAGCTTAAAATTTACCGATGGTACTGAGTTCAGTAGTATAGTTTCTCAAAACACACCTCTACTAACCATCAGTGTTCCCCTTGGTTTGCAATTTAATAGAAATCCGGGAAAGATTATCGCACAAGGGTCAGGTCATAATTTAACATATTCATTTAGAGGCTCTGTAATTAGGAATGATAGTCCAAGTCTTCAGGTGCAGCCAGGGAAAACTTTGGCATTGGTCGGTGGTGATCTTGTAATCGAAGGTGGCAATCTCAGGGCAGAGTCAGGACGCATTGAACTATTGAGTGTAGCTTCCCCAAGTCTGGTTAGCTTAACACCAACAAATTCTGGTTTTACTTTAGGATATTCTGATGTACATAATTTTGGCGACATCGAACTATCTAAGAAAGCCTCAGTAGATGTTAGTGGCGAGAGTGGTGGTGAGATCCAAGTACAAGGTAAACGAGTTTCCCTACGCGATGGTTCATCCATTTTATCAATTACTGAAGGATCGAAACCAGGCGGGGATTTTACGATTAACGCCGCCGAATCGGTAGAACTGATTGGAGAATCGGTAGATGGTCAGTTTGCTAGCAGCTTATTCACGGAAACACAAAATGCAGGTTCTGCTGGAAACTTGAGAATAGCTACTTCTAAGTTAACCGCTACAGATGGAGCATATATATCAACTTATACCTTTTCCGATGGGAGAGGCGGTGATATGACTATTGGAGCTTCCGATTCTGTAGAAATAACAGGTTCCGGTTTGTATGAGAGTGGTTTGTATGCAGCAACCGCAGGTATGGGACAATCCGGTAATTTAACGATTAATACTCATAAGTTAACAGTTCGTGATGGAGGATTAATTACTTCTAATACGTCTGGCTCGGGTAAGGCAGGAATATTACAGGTTAATGCATCTGAGTCAGTGGAAATATTTGGTAACAGTACTTTAACTACGAAGACAACAGGAACAGGAGATGCAGGAAACCTAGCAATTACGACCAAGAGGTTAATTATCCGAGATAGGTCAGAAGTATCTTCTAGTACTTCTGGCAATGATGGTAGGTTACTTACTAAAAGAAGGGGAGAAGCTGGTAACCTAAATGTTATTGCATCTGACTTTGTGGAAGTCAGTGGAGTTAATAGTGGATTGATTAGTTTTTCCTTGCTCTCTACGGGAAATGCTGGTAATTTAACAATTGACACTAGGGGTTTGTTAATTCGTGACGGAGCAACAGTATCGACTTCTTCTATAGGTACGGGGAGGGGCGGAAATTTGAAAGTCACCGCTACTGACTTTGTAGAGGTTAGTGGCAATGGTATTTCATTTGCCCAACCACTAGGAGAATTTACTCTTAATAGCAACTTATCTTCTGATGCAGGCAGTACTCAGGATGCCGGAAGTTTAACCATAAAGACTGGACAGTTGATTATCCGAGATGGAGCGAACGTATCAGCTCAAACTAATGGTTTAGGTAAAGGGGGAGATATCCAAATAGAAACTGACTCTTTACTGCTCGCAAATCAGGGGAGTATAAGCAGTGAGAGTGTTCGAGAACAGGGAAAAGCAGGTAATATTTTCCTGAACGTCCGCAATATCCTAGAAGCCAATAATGGAAGTATATCAACAAGTACTGATAGATCTTCAGGTGGTGCTATAACTATTATTGCTAAAAACATTCGTTTATATGGCAACAGTGATATTAGGACGGATGTCGCTAGTGGTGCAGGTAGTGGTGGTAATATTACTCTCAACGCTAACTCCATCATTGCCTTTGATGATAGCGACATTCTTGCTTTTGCTCGTGATGGTCGAGGTGGCAATATAACCCTTAACACTCCTGCTTTTTTTGGTTCTGGCTATCAAGTTGCACGACGAGGTACGAACCTTGACCTACTTGATGGTAATAACCGCGTAGATGTCAATGCAACAGGAGCGATCGCATCCGGAAACATCTTCATCCCCGATACTAGCTCGATTCAAAACAACCTTTCTGAGTTATCACAAACTCCAATTGACACCAACGCTCTCATTGCCAGTAGCTGCATTGCTCGTAGCGGTAATAAACCTGAAGGAACCTTCACGATTACAGGTGCTGGTGGTTTACCCAACCGTCCTGGGGATGTTTCTGTTTCATCTTATCCAACTGGTACTGTGCGTCACGTACAAACAGACCATACATTGCGCTCCTGGCAAAAAGGCGATCCAATAGTAGAACCATCAGGCGTGTATCGATTAAGTTCGGGGCAACTTATCCTGAGTCGGGAGTGTCTTTAACAATACAAGTGCGAAATCCTAGCTAGTAGTCCGCCACACTCGCTTTGGTGGGTAAGCCAATGATTCAGCTTATCCTCTCATTCTCTTCCTCTGCGCTCTCTGCGCCTCTGCGGTTTTAAAATTACCCCTTAAATTCAAAGTGACAGACGCGTTCTCAGTAGTAACGATAACTTAAGCTAATCTTTTTTATCACTTTTACTAACCTCAGAGGTATTGTAAAGTTAAGTAAATGGATGTAAATTAGAGTTACAGGCAAACGAAAAGCCTGATTCATAAAACATTAACCGCAATCATAGAATCATGACAGCAACCTTACAACATATCCTAATACTAGTTCTTTAAGAATTGCACTGACTAGCATTAAAAGTAAGAAGAGTAAATATCCGAATAATTGCATTGACTGTTATGAAGATGTAATCCATTTCATATTAAACAGATCCTTCGATAATATAACTTTTGGGGAAGCGGCAGAATTAGAAAGAAAAAGATTAGAAGAAATCAATAACAAGCAAACGATCAAAAGAGCGAAAGAAGATAATTTTTTTAGTTCAGATATAGAGATTTTAAAAATTCAAAATAAATTAGGGATGGACAACAAGTTTAAGCAAATAATTCATTATATAAATTTAGTTGTTAACTGCCTGCTTTACTTGCAATCTTATCCGGAAGAAATCCAAGAAGATTATCCTCATGTTGCCCCTCAAAATCTTGTCAATCGAACTAAGTACGCATCACAGTCTGGAATTATTGCTCAAAAGAAACTTAACAATGTTTCTGTTTGGAACAACTGACGGATAATTTTGACCCCTGCAACCAGCTTTTGCAAATCGAACTCGCTCTGGAGATTGAACTCGCATAAACGGGAAATTTACAGAAAACAATTGTACAGGAATTCTAAAAGAAGTTTTTATGCGTTTGGCGTTGGAAGAAGCTAAAAAAGGTGATGCACCCTATGGAGCGAGCAGCAGAGAAGGGGTAACGGTCTGTGAAGCCAGAAGCCCCCAGGATTGTGGGTAGTTCACAAGCTATAATAGAGCGCAGAGGATAGAAAATATTGATAATGTTAGCAAGCTATATTGACCAAGCAATGGAATTAGCAGTCTACGAAATTATTGAAGATGATGGAACTTACTGGGGCGAAATTCCTATTTTACAAGGAGTCTGGTCAAACCATCAAACGCTAGAAGGTTGTCGGCGGGAATTAAGAGAGGCTTTGAGTGACTGGCTAGCCTTAAGATTGCGTTTGGGATTAATCATCCCTGTAATAGCGGATATTGACGAAACCCAACATTTCATCGAATTTTTGAGGAACTAGTTCCCGGACCAATACATCAGTCCGGGTTAGGGTGGGGTAAAAAATATTTGATACATCAATCATGAATTTTCAAACATCCTCTTAGAGATAATTTATAAAGTAGGTTGGGTTGAGGAACGAAACCCAACATTTCATCGAGCAACAAATTTTTGAAGCCGAAGAAGCCCTGTATGAAGATGATACAGTTAAGATCGGGATATCTTCCATTGTGTGAGGTCGCTTATGCCATCACCGTTTCCAGGAATGGACCCTTACCTGACGCAAAAAACATCACCAGAGAAATTGATAACGACTTTCTTGTGGAGAAGAGGTTGTGTTTGTTAGGTTCATTTTTTTATGATGGCTGAGGTGAGCAAGCACTATCATTATATAAACGACCCACCAGCAAGCGGAACGGTGAAAAGGAGCTGCTATCATGTTGCGGAAGCCAAAAAAAAGTTGGAACCCTTCTATTTGGGCTAGCTGGAAACCTTTTGGTATTGGCGAGCAGTATCCGAATAACTACTGGGAAGTGTTTCGGGCAATGTTGGTAAATGCTGACAATTTGCCTTATGCTTGGGAAATTCTGAATAAAGGAGTTTGTGACGGTTGTGCTTTGGGAACGACGGGAATGAAGGATTGGACTGTAGACGGCATCCATGTCTGCAATGTGCGTTTGAGGTTGTTACGTCTCAACACAATGCCAGCACTTGACCCCAAACTCCTCGCCGATGTCTCTCAGTTACAAAACAAAAGCGGTGCTGAATTACAGTCACTCGGACGGCTTCCCTATCCCATGAAACGCGATCGCACAGAACCGGGCTTCACTCGCATCACTTGGGATGAGGCATTAGACTTAATTACCAAGCAAATCCAAGCCTCGACACCGGAGCGCCTAAGTTTCTACTTTACCAGTCGGGGAACGGTTAATGAAACTTATTACGCCACGCAAAAAGCGGTGCGGGCAATGGGAACTAATAATCTTGACAATGCTGCCCGTATATGCCATTCCCCTAGCACCAACGCTTTAAAATCAACTATCGGAGTTGCTGCAACCACATGTTCCTACAAAGATTGGATCGGAACCGATTTGTTAGTCTTTATTGGTTCCAATGTTGCCAACAATCAGCCCGTTACAGTGAAATATCTCCATTGGGCAAAAAAAGCCGGGACAAAAATCGTCGTTATTAATACTTATCGAGAACCGGGAATGGAGCGCTATTGGGTGCCATCAATTCCTGAAAGTGCTTTGTTTGGTACTAAGTTTGCCGAAGATTTCTTCTTGGTAAATATTGGTGGAGACATGGCATTTTTGAACGGTACAATCAAGCATCTGATTGCCAATAATTGGATTGACGAATCATTTATTAAAGACTACACCACTAACTTTGCCGAACTCAAAGCTTTTCTCGATACGCAATCTTGGTCCGAACTCGAACAAACTTCCGGTGCAACTCGCGACTCTATGTTAGCCTTTGCCAAAATGGTAGGCGTTGCAAACAAAGCTGTCTTTGTCTGGAGTATGGGCATTACTCAACACGAGTGTGGTGAAGATAATGTCCGCGCAATTATTAATCTCGCTTTGACGAAGGGATTTGTTGGTCGAGAAGGATGTGGTTTGATGCCAATTCGGGGACACTCTGGAGTTCAAGGGGGTGCAGAAATGGGATGTTATGCCACAACTTTACCAGGAGGAAGACCGATTACTCCGGAAAATGCAGCGTCTATCGGCGAACTTTGGGGTTTTGAAGTTCCTACGACTCAGGGTTTCATTGCTTCGGAAATGATTGATGCGGCGGCGGAAGGTAATTTAGATGTTTTGTTTTCTGTAGGCGGCAATTTTCTAGAAGTTTTGCCAGAACCAGATTATGTGGAAAGTGCTTTAAAGCGCGTACCTCTGAGGGTTCACATGGATATTGTCGTATCCAAACAAATGCTTTTAGAACCGGGAGAGACGGTGGTCATTTTACCAGCAACGACTCGTTATGAAATACCAGGGGGAGTTACGGAGACGAATACAGAACGCCGTGTCATTTTTAGCCCGGAGATTCCTGGACCTCGGATTGGAGAGGCGCGTCCAGAATGGGAAGTGTTTCTGGAGTTAGCTTGGCGAGTGCGTCCGGATTTAGCAGAGAAGTTGTATTTTGAGAACACGAGCGCAATGCGTCAAGAGATTGCTCGTGTCATTCCTCAGTATGCAGGAATTCAACATTTGAAGGAAGCAGGGGATCAGTTTCAGTATGGCGGGGCGCATCTGTGTTTTGGTTGGAACTTCCCAACTCCCGATCGCTTGGCACGATTTTCTGTGCTAACTCCTCAACAGAGGTATCTACCAGAAGGTTATTTCTGGGTGACAACGCGCCGTGGTAAACAATTTAACAGTATGGTACAAGAACGCAAGGATGCTATAACTGGAGCAGTGCGATCGGCTGTCCTTATGAATGGTCTTGATGCAGAGAAGTTAGGGCTTCAAGATGGGGATGAGGTAATGCTGAAAAATGACATTGGTGAGTTTAGGGGAAAGGTATATATTGCACCCGTTACTCCAAGAAATTTGCAGATTCATTGGCCTGAGGGGAATGTGTTGTTAGATAAAAGCAAGCGATCGCCAGAAGTTGGGATTCCTGATTATAATGCTGTTGTGCGTTTGGAAAAGGTCTGTAAATAATTCTTGTATTTACTGTTCTGGTAGTTCACCAAATAAATTGCGATACTGAGCCAGCAATTCTTCGGCTGTTTGATACCTCACTAAAATGAACTCTGGTGCCTATCAAAAGCGAGTTGAGCAAGCTTATCACTGTTGATTGTCACGGCTCTGTGGTAGTAGCAGTGTAAGTAGATAAGTTATCCGTTACAATCGGTTGATAATTTGAACTAGAAAATGGACGAAAACCTTCATGCCATTGAGCAGTCATGTTACATAACAAACGAAACTGTAGCGGTGTCGGAGATGGGTTGACACGCTCGACGTGTACGTGTACGAGCTTTGGATGGTGACGCAGTATTTCCAAAGTGTCATGTACAAGATAGCGGGGACAATATCCCACAATGTGATGATACTCTGTGTTTAGAGTTAATGCATTGGGATCGTAAGGATTTTGAAATTCATGAGACAACCACAACAATTCCCCTGATTTCAAGCGATTAATGCGCTCGCTCGAACAAGGTGAGAGATGCCTCAACCCGTGTGCAAAGAAGTGAATGTGGTAAAAACCGTGCTCATCCGGTGCAGGACTGGGAAAGACCTCTAATTGATCCGTAACTTTACGTCCACCACTGCGAGCAAGAATGGCAATTGGATCGTCTTCGTGCTGAGGAATGTTGAGCCACTCTACATAATTCTTGTATTCTGGGCGAGAGCGTCGCATTAATCGATTAGAAAACAAGGGAATTGAGTTCTCCCCCGGTTGAAACACGGGGGATTCTAGGCTGATGTTACTCCGTGAGCTAAAGCTGCACTCCGTAACGTATCACGAAATGAATTCTTTAAATCGCGGAACAAATCATACCGATGTGGCAGACTCAAGGCTGCCCTACCCACCTTAACTAGAACAAGTCCTAGCTGTGTGGCTACTTTCTTTGCAATGTTGGCTGCACCGTTGCAATCCGCATTGATTAAAAAACCTTTCTTGGTTTTGTACAGACCGCGTTCAATTCTTTCACCTGATGGCTTCCATCCGTCGGGTTTCTCACCGTATGTAGGTAGAAAATCATCATCTAGAAATGACGCTTTTGAAGTATATGATTCTTCGGTAATTGTCAAAACAATTCCGTACTCTGGGCAGAGTTGTTTAAGCCGTTCAATCAATCTACCCGTTGGGATGGGTACAAAGTTTTGATTGTTGCGTTTACCCATATCGGAGCCATTTTTCTGTCCCTCATTCCAACCAATAATAAGATTACCAATACCATCAGCAAGACATTGATTAATGATGAATCTTGCTGCTTTATTAATGGCATCTCGCATTTGGTTGTTGCGTCTGCGTTGAATTCTATCAAGATTAGAATCCCAGTGAGCAGCGCGTTGGCGGGGTTCCCCCGCTTGAAGCGACTGCGAACCCGGAGGGTAAAATTCTGATTTGCCTTGTTTATATTTGGCAACCAGACGACAATAACCTTGATTCATGGAACGTAACTTTCTTCCATCAACAATTAAGCTTTGTCCCTGTGTTGAAACACCTGTCATCCAATTATTACCACCATGGTCAAATGACCAAGCTTGCGTATAATCGAGATGGGGATTAATTTCAACAATCTGTTTACCGTCATCGATAACCCAGTCAATCCACAACTGACCGTAACAAGGACGTACTGTCACTTCTTTAACCCAATCCGAATCAATAAATTCCGGCAAGGGTAAAGCAATTTCAGTTAACAAATGTGGTTTGGTTTCTCTACTGACAGATGGAGAAAAACAACCATCTTTGTAAGTAAGTGCTTGTCGTGGGAACGTAACTGCTGCAAGTCCACCACTTTTTCTGTATTGTGGTAATGATGGTCTATCAACTTCACCTCTGTAATATGCATTTACAAGCCCATTGTAAGAAGTAATTGATTCACCTACAGATTTTAATGTTTGCTGTGCGGCTTGTGCGGCTAAAGTCTTGTAATGTGGATTGTTCTTAAGAATTTTATCCAGTTCGGGATAAGTCGTAAAACATTTGTACGTTTTCCAACCATGCCGCAATTCATCACCACGCCAATAAGTTGTGAAAGCATTACCCGACTCTTCTAGTCTTGAATAATGAGTTTGACGAACGTGATAAAGAGCGCAATTAATCAAACTGTTAGCGTGTTGGCACTGGTCTAACCAGAACACTTCTTCAATATCTGTAAACCTTGCTTTGACTGGTAAAGTCTTATACACTTGTCATCACCTCTTGTTGTTTATTATATTAGATACTACATACTTTAGCAACATTATTCCGAAGAAAATGGCAAAACTTTCGCCCGTAAACCATGACTACAGAAGAACGGAGAATTCCGTATCCTCAATCAATTATCATTTTGTATTTGTCCCTAAGCGTAGAAGACCTGTTCTAGTGACTGATGTGGCAAGAAGATTGCAGGAAATCATTTTTGAATTGGTACAAGAACACAACTGGAGACTCATCGCATTAGAAATTCAACCCGACCATGTACATATGTTTGTTAATGCTCCTACAGACGAAGCACCCTCACAGATTGCTAAATGGGTGAAAGGTAGAGCGTCTCATCACCTAAGAAAAGAATTTCCAGAACTTTTAAAACTACCTGCTTTATGGACTCCGACCTACTTTGTAGCGTCAACAGGTCAAGTTAGTACAGAGGTAGTTAAAAAGTATATTGAAAATCAGCGTGGGAAATGAAGACAACAGGTTAAAACCTGTTGGGTCGGGTTTCATCCGGGAGTCCAAGCTCTTAAAAAATGGGGAAACCTTCCCTAGGTTGCAATCCCTAATGCAGATGGTACAAGTTGTTTATAAGGTTTCCCCATTTTTTCTTGCCCATTCCAGCCCCTCGTTAAAACTGAGGGGTTCTCACCCTCCCAATCTGTTTTGATAGTTCGATGGATGTATATACCTTGTTTAAATTTGGAAATGCGAACAGTGGCTGGAACCCATACTTAGACTGAGCTTCTACAGATCCGTAAGTATAAACAAATTGGTATTTTTCCCCATCAAACGTTAATCGACCGATAGGGAACCAAGCACGACTAATTGGATCTTGCCAAGCTAAAAACAATGTTTTCATGGTAGGGTATATCGTAGCAATAGCCGCCTACTTTGATTTAAGCAGTGACACATAGCGCACCCTACCAAGATGTAGCAGCACCACAACTGGAAGTAGATTGCAGCAAGCGGTTATTATAATTAGCCACAGGTGTTTGTGCAATTAACTCAACTTCACCGTTCAAATTTTCTACCCAACCTTGCGCTTCCACAATTAGCTCTGGGGTTGGTTTGTTCATCATTTCTTCCTTGGTTTCCCTTATCTGCTCATTTTCATTACCCGAAAGCGTCACCCAGTTAGTTATCACTGCATACTCCCCCAATAGTTCGTATGGGTTTTCTGGTAATCCTCCCCGTTCTGTGGAGATAAAGCGACTGGAGGTTTTTCCTCTGGGAGTGCAGCCTTGGGCAATTTGTCTAGATGTATCAACTAAGCCTGTGGGCAGTTGGAGTAAGCCGCGACTGGGTTCAGTATCAGGAGTGTTGAGAATGATTTGACCGTTTAAAGTAGGACTGGTCTGAGAAATTGCAGTAATATCGCTTGTGAGTAATTTAGCGGGGTCTAAATCTTTGGGTTCGTTGGTTCCCAGTAATTTAACAAGGTCTTCTCGACTACGGGCTGTCATGCCGTAAATACCTGTGGCATTGATTGTAACTTTGCCACCTGTACCAGTAAAAGCATTGGCGCTGATATCGCTATTTTCCTTGGCTACAGCGACAATAAATTTTGAGTCAATATTGATGTTACCACCATCACCGCCTTTTTGCTCGGTACCTGCGTTGGTGGAAATTTGACTCCCACGACGGAGTAATAGTAAATCACTATTGAGGTTGATGTTACCACCGTTACCCGATGTAGATTCGGCGACTAGTCTGCCTTGGTTATCTAAGGTAATTTTCGGTGAGTTGATTTCGATTTCTCCTGTGATTCCTGAACCAGAAGAACTGACGAAAAAACCACTGTTTGCACCAATATTTCCGACTCTGTTAGGAAATTTAGCAATGCGATCGCTATAATTAGGGTCACTACCGCTAATAAGGGATCTGTCAGTAGCGTTGACTGTAATTTTACCTGCAAGCCCATTGCTTGAAGTAGTAGTAATAAGTTGCCCACCACTCGTTGCTTCAAAAATATTTGCATTCACCGTAATATCACCACCCTTGCGATCGTTTAAGGTGCGTGCATCTAACAAAGCGCTGCTTGAGATGCGAAAAATATTAGTTTTTACGGTAATATCACCACCAATACCTGTGGAATTAAAATCAGTCAATGTAAATATACCACTAGAAAATCCGCTCTCTTGACTAGTTTCAGAAATAGTTACAGCATCTTTTGCATAGACGCGAATACTCCCCGCATTCCCATTTCCACTAGTGAAGGCAATAACTTGAGCGCCGTCTCGTAATGAGAAGGAAGCAGAATTTATAGTGATATTACCTGCATTACCAACTGTCCCAGCTCCTACAAAACTGGAGATCCCACTGCTAAAACCGTTTTTCTCCCCTGCAATATCAACTTTTCCCGTCACTTTAATATTGATATTACCTGCATCTCCTCGTCCTGCTGGTTGATTAGCAAATGCACCACGAGTAGTACTCTCCAGTTGAGCGCCATCAATTAATGAAAGGGAAGTAGCATTGATGTCGATATTGCCACCCTTACCTACACCAGATGCTTCCACCGTGCTGAAAATGGCAGCGTTATTTGTAAGGGAAACAGCATCTTTTGCTAGCACTGTCACATTCCCCGCATTCCCAATTCCAAAAGTTGAGGCAGTAAGTTCAGCACCATCAGTTAATGACACTGAGGCAGCATTGATATCGATATTGCCACCCTTACCTACACCTCCTGCTCCGATTGTGCTATAGATGTAAGCATTACCTACAAGGGAAATAGCATCTTTTGCACGCACTGTCACACTCCCTGCGTTCCCAATTCCAAAAGTTGAGGCAGTAAGTTGAGCGCCATCTCGTAACGAGAAGGAACCAGAATCGATGGTAATATCACCCCCATCGCCAACTGTTCCAGGGTCTATACTGCTGAAGATCCCACTGAATAAACCGTTTTTCTCCCCTGCAATCTCAACTTCCCCTGTAACTTTAACATTGATATTACCTGCATCTCCTCGTCCGGCAGGTTGATTAGCAGATTCACCACGAGTAGTACTCGCCAGTTGAGCGCCATCAATTAATGAGAGGGAAGTAGCATTGATGTCAATATTGCCACCCTTACCCACACCAGATGCTTCCACCGTGCTGAAGATGTAAGCATTACCTGAAAGGGAAACAGCATCTTTTGCACGCAATGTCACATTCCCCGCATTCCCCTGTCCAAAAGTTGAGGCAGTAAGTTGAGCGCCATCTCGTAACGAAAAGGAACCGGAATCCACAGTAATACTACCGCCATTACCTACTGTCCCAGTTTCTACTCTGCTGAGAATCGCACTGGATAAACCGTTTTTCTCCCCAGCAATCTCAACTTTCCCAGTCACTTTAATATTGACATTACCTGCATCTCCTCGTGCGGCAGGTTGATTAGCAGATGCAATATCAGTAAGGGTTAGCAGTTGAGCGCCATCAATTAATGAGAGGGAAGCAGCATTGATATCAATATTGCCACCCTTACCTACACCTCCTGCTCCGACTATGCTAAAGATGTAAGCATTACCTGAAAGGGAAACAGCATCTTTTGCACGCAATGTCACATTCCCCGCATTCCCCTCTCCAAGAGTTGAGGCAGTAAGTTGAGCACCATCTTGTAAAGAGAAAGAACCGACGTCAATGGTAATATTACCCCCATTGCCTTTTGAACCCGATCGCACTAAATTACGAATCCCGCTCCCAGAATCAGCAACTTTGATTTTTCCTGTAGCATTTAGCGTAATATCCCCAGCGACAGTATTAGGTGTCCCTAAACCTTGCCCAATACCACCACTCAGAACACTTCTCCCCAAGATTTCTATATTGCGGGCATTAACTGCAATATTACCGCCACCAGCACCAGGTACAAATACACCTGCTCGATCGCTAAGGAATATATCTCCCCTCGCCACCCCATCAGGAAAACTCAAACTCAAATTATTACTATCCCCATTCAGCCCAACTGTTCCCTCTTGTGCTAATCCCCCTAATTCAACTCTCCCACCATAAGCATTTAATCGCCCACCATCCACATTTACATTGCCACCCACCAGCAACAAGCTCCTACCATCTGGTACTCGTAAACCAACTGCATCAAAGCCTGCTGGATCTGCTCCTGCTGGTGCAATTGAGTTATTAACAATTGGTGCAGGATTCATTTGATTAAACAAAAAAGCCGAAGGATTTATTGTCAGCAAAGGCGAAGGAACATTTTTATCTGTAGCACTAAAAAATCCAAGATTTCCAAATCGCAGCGCATTCGCCGTACTTGCAACAAAGGAACCACCTACATCCAACCGCGCATTCTCTCCAAATATAATCCCACTGGGATTGATTAAAAAAAGATTGACCCCACTACTTTGTGTACGAATCAAACCATCAATGACTGATTGATTACCACCTGTCACGCGAGAGAGAATATTTTGAATATTCGGATTACTTTGAAAAATCGCCGCTTCATTACTATTGAGATTAAACTGACCAAAACTGTGGAATAAATTGTTACCAACAGCTTGCCCTGCTGATTGGGGAATGATGTAATTTGGTCCCGTCAAAGTTTCTGGAGTTCCCAAAGTGCCATCTAGGGTTATGCTTTGAGCAACAGCGCGATTAACACACAAACTTAACAGCCCACTGACAGTGAAACAAATCACCAGTTCTAACTGTTTCCACTTTCGTTTCATCCGTCAGCACCTCCTTAACACAGTGCAGCAACTAGCCTGCTAACGCTTCTAATAATAAAGATTGAGATAGCTACAGTATATTTGCGGTAATAGTAGTTTTTTGATTAAAAAATGTTACAATCCAAAGAGAAAACAGTGTAGCAGTCTCAACAACATTATCTAACTCTTCTTGCGTTGCTGTGAAAGCTTTAACTCCTCATTGCGTGTATCCCACACTTCCAATAAGAGGGGAGCGATCGTATCCTTTAGCGCAAAACATTAGACAAGCTATCCAAGCAATCGGTGTTGAATTATAAATTGGGCGGGTAATATTATTTCAATATTACAAGGAATCTCAAATTTTTGTGGGTTGGGATCGCCGTGGAGAAACTCAACAAATGCCTGTGAATGTTGGGTTTCGTTCCTCAACCCAACCTACTTCACCAACCGCCAACATTCCCGAGCAATTTCCCAATCTTCCTCTGTATGAATCACCAGCACTCTAACTGTTGAATCTGGAGTAGAAACATCCATATCCACAGGCTTCTGCTGATTCTTTTCTTTATCTATTTTTAAGCCTAAAAATTCAAACGCTTCACAAGTGACTTCCCTGAGTTCAGCATTATTTTCACCAACACCTGCAGTAAATATCAGTGCATCCAAACCCCCCAAACTAGCAAGCATTGCGCCAATGTACGATCGCAATCGATGGACATACATATCAAAAGCGAGTTGAGCGCGGGAGTTTCCTCGAGCAATTTCTTGGCGAATCTGTCGCATATCACCAGAAATACCAGAAATTCCACGTAAACCAGAAGCCTTATTCAAAATATTATCTAACTTATCAGCAGAGTAGTCAGATTGCCGTAAAAGATAAATGATAATCCCCGGATCGACTGCTCCAGAACGGCTACCCATCATCAATCCATCTAAGGGCGTGAAACCCATTGTTGTGTCTATACTGCGACCATTTTTAACTGCTGCTAACGAGCAACCATTGCCCAAATGACAGGTAATCAACCGCAACTCAGCTAAATCCCGACTGAGAATGCGAGCCGCACGTTGAGTGCAATACTGATGACTGATACCATGAAACCCATAGCGACGAATCCCTTGTTCTACCCATTCATAAGGACCGGGATAGATTGCAGCCGGATCGGGTATTTTAGAGTGAAATGCAGTATCAAAAACTGCGACTTGGGTAATGCCTCCCAAATGTTGCTCGATGGCTTGTATGCCTTCTAAATTGACTGGATTATGGGCTGGAGCTAGGGTTGCTAGACGAGCGATCGCGCCTTTTACATCTTCAGTAATCACCACACTTTCACGGTAATCTTCTCCACCATGTACCACTCGATGTCCCACGACATTAATTTCTGAAAGCTCATTAATCACTTTGGTAGAGCCATTGCACAGCGTATCGATCGTATGAGCAACAACATCAGATCGGGAGTTTGAAGGAATTTCTTCTTCTAGTTTTGCTCCCGTTGCTGTCTTAACCTCAATTTCTGCAAATCCTTGATGGTGAGTCCAGTCTACTTTTGCTTCCCAGAGTGGTTTGAGAGGCTCTTGAGGAAAGGTATCACCTGCAATGTCGTACAGACAACTCTTTTGGCTGCTAGATCCGGCATTCAGTACCAGTATTTTCATAATCAGCAAATCCAAATTTTCAGGGACGACACAGATAAAATTATGCGATTATTAAGCTTGACCAACATCTGTCTAGCGTACAATGATAAACAAGCAACTGTAAGAATTTGGGACTCATCAATCTGTCTTTGCTTCTTCTGCAAGAGCAAGTGTTTCATCGTAGAGTTGATTGCTAATCCGAAAATTTGCTTCACCAATGAACCGTTCTAGAACGGGGCGAACAACAGGAATTAAACCTTGACGTTTTGCAGCAAGTAACACACCCAGAATGCCAGTAATTCTTAATCCCTGTCGTTTTGCTTCTGTCCGTCCCAAACGCTCATCTATCAGTAGTTGGGTTGCCTGCAACTCAATCGCCAGCACAATGGTATTTGCCTCACCAGGATCGAGCCTACGTTCACGTTCTAATATCATTACCTGGGCTTGATTGCTCACCGAGCGAACATTCAACCAATCAGCCGTCATCACAGTCTTGGTTACAGGATGATTTTCACCATTTGCAAGAAGTTCAAGATAAACCGCATCTGGAATCACAATTGCTCCAAATAGTTGAGGGAGCACATCAACATGACCAACCACAATCAAATTAGCGAGCGGTGAAGTATCACTAACGATAATCACAACAACCCCAATTCCTGCAAATTTTTCACATCCTCATGTAATTCATCCACATCATAGTGAACACAAAGATTCTTCTTTGCTAGAAGAGCCTGAAATTCCAGTTGGGTCATCCCCAAAAAACGACTAGCACTACCTAGCGTAATTTTCTCACGCTGAAACAGCAACAGCACTAATTCCTGTAAAAGTTCTGATTCGGAAAGTCCAGAAGCTTGAACTAGTTCATCAGAAATGATAAAACTCATGGGCAGGAGTAAGAAAGTTGTGACTCTATTAGTATATCTGTTACTTGTAAATCTTCTTCATCTTCTATATCATCGATTCTTTTTAAAAAGGCGTAAATCTCATCTAGAGTACTGTCATAAGCTTGGTAAAGTAGGACGATAATATCTTGAATTAATTCTTGTCTTTCTTGGTCAGTTTTCATTTTTCAACCTCTTGAATAACTTTAGATAAATATTTTTCAAGCCAGTTTCCAGACATTTAGGAACGTAATGTAAATACATTTACCCTGGTAAAGGCGCAAAGTCTTACGCCCCTACCAGGGTAGAGTTTATGTTAACGGGATCGCCACATAAACCAACCGTAATTTATTTTGCAACTTCTGCCATTTGAATAATCGCTCCCAAGCCAGCACCCATTTCTTCTGGTGTAATTTTGCCATCTTTATTTGTGTCTAACGCATCGAACACAGCATCAGTACCCATCCATTCGTCACGGGTGATGAAGCCATCACCATTGAGATCGTATATGTGGAAGAAGTCATGAGTCGCATGGGTGAGGGTTGATTTTCCGTCCAAACGAGCCAGTCTTTCTGCTAGGAGTGTTTCCAAAGTTTCTAATGCTTTGGTGAAACCCTTGATCCCTTCATCTAGTTTGTCGTTTGCCATGCGATCTTCTGTATGCATCTTGTCAAAGGTAGCTTTGTCCATCGGAATTTTTTCAATGTCCGATGTTGCTGCTTTGCTCGGTTCGAGTTTGCGTGGTAAGTCTCCTATCGTCGCTTTTAACTCACCTAATAGCGCTGGAGAAATGGTTAGCAAGTCACACCCCGCCAGTTCTATAATTTCCCCAATGTTGCGGAAACTAGCTCCCATGACTTCTGTTTTGTAACCAAATTTTTTGTAGTAATTGTAAATTTTGGTTACAGATAAAACTCCTGGGTCTTCAGCTGAAGGGTAACTATCGCGTCCGGTTTCTTTTTTGTACCAGTCGAGAATGCGACCTACAAACGGGGAAATCAACGTGACCCCAGCTTCCGCACAAGCGATCGCTTGGTGAAGTCCAAACAGCAAGGTCAAGTTACAATGAATACCTTCTTTTTCCAAAATTTCTGCAGCGCGAATTCCTTCCCAGGTAGAGGCAATTTTAATCAGGATGCGATCGCGAGAAACTCCTGCTGCTTTATACTGAGCAATTAATTCCCGTGCTTTAGCAACAGTCGCTTCTGTATCGTAGGAAAGGCGTGCATCAACTTCTGTAGACACCCGACCCGGAATAATTTGTAATATTTTCAAACCAAAGGACACAGCCAAACGGTCGAATGCTAAAGCAGCTACATCCTTTTGACTTGCTCCCTGTCCTGCATCTTTTTGCGCTTGGAGTAAAGTCTGGTCAACAATTTCCTGATACTCTGGCATTTGTGCTGCAGCAGTAATTAGGGAAGGGTTCGTGGTAGCATCTTGCGGCGTAAACTTTTCAATCGCTTGGATGTCGCCTGTGTCAGCTACTACAACCGTAAACTCTCTTAACTGCTCTAGTAAGTTTTTAGACATATTTTCTCCTGGATGTTTGCGTTCGAGAAGCGCAAGCCGTACACGGCTTATCGCACAAAACAGCGTTGTTCGCCCTAACAGTACCTTTCAACCTCTTCCATTTTAGATTGCACAAAGAACAGGTGACATTGTTCTCAATCTGTGTCAAGCTTGTCAGCAATCAGAACTTCATTTCAAATTTATAAATTTCCGCAATCGCTTGGATTGACTTAAGATACAAACCTTAAAAATTTGATAGTTCTTAGTTAATGGTCAATAATATTGCCTGGAAATCCCTATTTTGTTTGTTTTTTTTAAGATTTTGTTGTTCGTAACTCCATACCGCAAATGGAAAAAACGCTCCTGCAAGCCCAAATACGGTGAGGTATAGCGCGAGAGCTATAATGAGTAATGCATTTTGGAATCCTATTGGATTTTTGAACTACTCGTTCGGTAATTTCTCATCTTTTTTCTCTGCAACCTCTGTCCCTAGAAGGTTTAAAAGTAATTTATTTAACCGCTGAGGCGCAGAGTACACAGAGGTAAGAGGAGAGAAATCAAAAGCTGCTGGGAGCTAAGAAGTAACCAAATAATTATATTCCAAATATTTTATTAGCTGCTAAATTAAGTTTTAAGTTATGGTTTTACTAAACCGATAATAATAAAATCTTGAAAAGAAAAATATAAAATTACATAGGGCTTGCTGAAAAAGAAAAAAAGGAGACAGTCTCTGGATTCGCAGACTATAGAAGTATATTCAGGTGCAAGAGAGGAGGGTAGAATAGCTAAAAATGCTTGCATCACTGCGATCGACAGCATCAAGTAAGCTGTTAGTAATCATGTACCGAAAACAGGGGCTTTCCTTCAATCCCAACTGAAAACTTTGAACTGACCTTCGAGGGCAAGTTATCAGAAGATAATCGTTGGGTAATTATGGCTTCTTTCGTTCCCTGGGCAGAATTTGAAGAGGAATATTCTTCATCTTTCTCTGTGCAGATGGGAGAAAGAGCCAAATCTTTTCGGATGGCATTAGGGGCATTAATAATTAAAGAAAAACTAGGAATAAGGGAAGCGAGAAACAGTAGAACAAATTAAAGAAAATCCTTATCTACAGTACTTCATAGGGATGTCATCTTATAGTAATGAACCTCCCTTTGACGCATCAATGTTAGTACATTTTCGAGAAAGAATCAGTGCCGAGCTAGTCAATAAAGTGAATCAAGAAATGGTGAGTCCACTTGGCGGTGTCGGTTTCCGTCCCGCCAAAGTGGCGAACCCGAAGGGCCAGTGGAAAAGAAGATTTAGCCTCAATCGCGTGATGACGAAACTTGCTCATACTTCTCGCGCCTGCAATTGCTATTACTTTTTTAGTAATGAATCTTTCTACTCAGCTCTCACGGCTGTTTTATGCTTTTTTATGTCTAGTTTTTAAAACTACACCTTTTTCGCAATTTACTATGATATAAAATAATCATTCGTTTACTTATAGATAGTATCTGCTTATATTAAAACCTTGTTGAGTAACTAATCAATCCTTGTCTTGCTGTTTTCTGACTTTTTCAGCAAGCCCTACATAGAATTGGGACAGAAAGGCAAAAGCAAGTTGATGCTGCAATAAAAATTCTTGATAAATTAGGAACCTCTTTGGCAAGTAATCATAAACCAACTGTTACAAACATACTTGTTAACAACGAAATAACTGTTAATTTTTTAAAAAAAATCAAAAATCAAAAAATAAGATATTAAATATATTTATGTTTTAAAAATAATTGACTATTAACAATAACGTAATATAAGATGAAGTTCAGTAACATAATACACTTAAAGAAGTGACAGACGAAACCAGACAAGAAATAGCTAAAATACTAGAGAAGGAAATATCATTAAGAACATTTATTCCTCCTATAAGACCAGGGCAAGGCTTTCACTCATTTAGTGAATTTAAGAGAAATATAGGCTCTGCGGGTACTGGATATGCTTGGCATCATATTGTAGGACAAACCACTTCTAATTTACAAAAATTTGGAGCGCAAGCCATCCATAATACAGGGAATCTTGTTAAACTAGAACATGGTAAGGATACAATTCATCAAGAAATTACAAATTTTTACAACTCTATCCAACCTAACTTGACAGGTTCAGATACAATCACAGTTAGACAATGGATAGGAAATCAAAGTTTTGAAGAACAGCAAGACTTTGGTATTAGGGTTATTAAAGCTTTTGGAGTTACGGTTTAATGCTAACCTTTGATGTAGAATCAATTTTAACTTCAATTCCCAATGAAGTCCCTTGGGAAAATATTATACAATTTGAAAAAATTGATGAACGAGTAGCGACAGCTAATATGTTGTGTCCTAACCTAATTGGGGTTAACGAAGGTTACATCGAATGGTGTCCTAATAATGAACCACCTAGTCAACTAGAAACTTTAACTTGGTGGTGGGTTATGCGTCCAGATTTAGGCGCTGCTATAGCTATTGAAGCACCAGATGAACTGAAAAAAATTATTGGAAAGTATATTTTAGAAAATTAGCTTGCTTAGTTGCATTAACATTTAGTCAAAGATTATGTAAATAAAGTGTTTTTCTAAAAATGAATTATTGTTTTCTAATTCAATGTTGGGTTTCGTTCCTCAACCCAACCTACGTAATATTATGATTTTGGCGATTTAAGGTTGACTTTATAAATGATCTCTCACACTTAAATTAGTCTAACATCAAAATTGCCTTTAGTGGGATAAATACATCTATACTAATAGAGGTGTCGGATACACGACTGACTCTGTGTTTTTCAGTTATCATATGTTATTTTTTATACTAAAACATAAAATTAAAAACCGAGGGACTTTAGAAGGACGATGAGTAAAATTCCCACAGGAACCATAACTCTAAATCCAATTACTGTAAAAGCTGGTGGTTGGTGGTGTAGCAAGGTTTCTCCTGGTTGTGCAAATTGCTATGCAGAGTACATCAATCAACACGATCGCTTCAATCGCGGTAATGGACTCCCATACCAAGGCTCACCACCGGAATTAACTCTGAACAGAGAAATGCTTGGAAGTTGGTGTAGGATGCGAAAGCACCATTTCATTTTTGTGGGCAGCATGACCGATATTTTTGGAGAATGGATAGACCGCAATTGGCATTTTGAAATTCTAGATGCCATGCTTTCTGCTCCCAATCAAACATTCCAACTTTTGACCAAGCGACCACAGGTCATGCTAGATAGTACGATGGCTTGGATAGAAACAAGAAATCTTTTAGCACTCCCTCCAAATATCTGGGTAGGAGCTACAACTGAAGACCAACGTACTTTTAACGAACGCGTCCCTATCCTGTTAAAAATTCCTGCATGGGTTAGATGGTTAACTGTGGAGCCGATGCTAGAGGAAATCAATCCCATGAAACCAGGGCAACATTTGTTTCCTACGATCGCAAGACAAGAGAAAGAGTTGTGGCAAGAATATTTGCCCCTACACCAACACATCGATTGGGTGATTTTAGGATTTGAAAGCGGTCACAAGGCGCGAGTTAGTCAATTGTCGTGGATGCGCTCCTTTGTCCGGATGTGTACTCTGGCACAAACAGAACAAAATGCAGATCTAGCAATCTACGTGAAGCAGTTGGGTAGCAACTGCTGGGATGGTGAAAAACCTTTCAAGCTCAAATCTTCCCGTGCTGGTGGTACCAACATAGAGGAGTTTCCTGCTGACTTACAAATGAGACAAATGCCTTTGTAAATCTTTACCTCAGGCTCGTTTTCCTACTAGGTAGGACAGCAAAAGATTGACAATTTCTTGCTCAAGCTTTCCATCACTTAAAAATTCTGGATGTTCGATGACTGCTATGTGAGTTAGGGATTCAACAACACTTCCCAAAATAAAGACTGTCAAATCAAGGTTTTGTGGTTGAATGAGATCGCGCTGTTTCTCTAAATAAGCACGAACCAAGGCGTTAATTTGTTCTTCTGCATTTTTGACTTTCTTTAGCTTGCCAATACGAGGTACTTGCTCGTTCAGCACTTTGTGTAACTTTGGGTTCACGGCATGAGCTGCAATACACGCTTTCACTAATTCGCGGAAGACAACTTCTATTGGCTTGTCAAACGAATCTCTGAGGTTTGATTCTACAATCTCAATCATTTCGTTAGCGTGGCTCTCGGCGAGGGCTGCAACTAAAGATTCTTTATTGGGAAAGTACTGATACAACGAGCCAATGCTGACTCCGGCGCGTTCGGCAATTCGATTTGTACTTGCTGTATCATAGCCATCCTCAGTCAGAATGTGAGCCGTTGCAGTCAAAATAGCATCGACTGTCATTTTAGAACGGTCTTGTTGCGGCAATTTACGAGGTTTTGTAGGAATTTTACGAGACATCTGGCTCACTAGATGAAATGCGAGTTGAAAACAATGAGCGATCGCTCGTATTATACGAGTTATAGCTCACTTTCATTAAACAACAAGAACGAACGCCGAACAAATCCACCTAGTTATCCGGATGGTTAAAGATTATGACAAGCTCGATTGTAACCAAGCCAACATTCTTAGATGAAAAAATACAAGCTGTTCTCGAACGCTTGCACGCTTTAGCAGATCTTAACGATGCTACAACTATCCAGCAAGTTCTTCAGAGCGGTTTAGATTGGAACTCCGCTAGTTCCGAACACAAGGCTGCAATGCTTAGCGAAGCTTTATTACCCATATCAAGAGAGGTGGGGAGATTCATCTATGGAATAGCTCGTTCTATTTCCGCCAAACGCATAGTCGAATTCGGCACATCTTACGGTATCTCTACAATTTACCTCGCCGCAGCCTTGCGGGATAACGGTAGTGGATTGGTCATTGGTTCTGAACTTGAGAGTAACAAAGTTGCTCGTGCGACTCAACATATTGCAGAAGCAGGGTTATCTCAGTTTGTCGAGATTCGTGCAGGGGATGCACTTCAGACGTTACGCAACCCAGGCGGTGTCGTGGATTTGTTGTTTCTTGATGGTTGGAAAAATCTTTGTTTGGACGTTTTATATCTGGTGTTAGGTAACTTGCGATCGGGTTCTGTCATTTTAGCGGACGATCTCAATCTTTTCCCAGAGGAACTTGCATCCTACTTAGATTATGTTCGCAATCCAGCTAATGGCTTTGTCTCAGTTACAGTACCGCTTGGTGATGGGCTTGAGTACTCTGTCAAACTTTGATTGGCAACTGGGGACTGGAGATAGGTGACTGGAAAATCAATCGTCAATCGCCAATCCCTTTTTTACCCGTCAAGCTGTAGGCGAATGATATGCATTCTTACTTGAATGAAGTACAAATTTATCTGCTACGGGCTGCGTGCATCTGCGGTTCCATAACTTTTCTATGTGTTGCACCTAATTAAAAAACAGTACAAATATGGTTTTACGCACTGTGAAATATATATTTTAAACTACGTATCAATATGCTCTTGTATTTGTTGGGTTTCGCTTTCGCTCAACCCAACCTACACAAACCGTGTTGTGTTTAAACTGTAACAGCAGTGCGTTCCAACAATCCTTCTTTCTGTGCCATAGCTAACATCAAGTCAATAACTCGATTTGAGTAACCCCACTCGTTGTCATACCAAGCCACAACTTTAAAGAAATTAGAGTTGAGTTCGATCCCCGCACCAGCATCAAAAATACTGGAATGGGAATCGCCCTGAAAATCGGTGGAAACCACTTCGTCTTCCGTGTAGCCTAAAATTCCTTTTAGCTCGCCTTCAGAAGCCTCCTTCATAGCAGCACAAATTTCTTTATAACTGGTAGCTTTAGCAGTTTTGAAGGTCAAATCAACAACAGAGACATCGGGAGTAGGAACCCGGAATGCCATACCTGTTAACTTACCCTTCAATTCTGGTAAAACCAATGCCACTGCTTTTGCCGCACCTGTAGAAGAAGGTATAATGTTTTGTGCTGCACCACGTCCTCCCCTCCAGTCCTTTTTACTCGGACCGTCTACGGTTGGCTGAGTAGCGGTCATAGCATGAACTGTAGTCATTAACCCTTCGGTTAATCCAAATTTGTCATTGAGTACTTTGGCAACAGGTGCTAAACAGTTTGTAGTACAACTAGCATTGGAGACAACAGTGTTTTTTCCTGGGTCGAACAAGTGATGATTTACACCCATCAATAGGGTAGGAACTTTATCTGGGTCTTTAGTAGGAGCGGAGATAATAACTCGCTTTGCTCCAGCTTGTAAGTGATTTGCAGCACCTTCAAAGGTGGTAAACAAACCCGTAGATTCTACAACATAATCTGCACCTAATTTACCCCAAGGTAATTCTGCTGGATTCCGAACAGACACGCAGGGGATAAAACGTCCATTAACAACAATGCCATCTTCTTTTGCCTCGACCTGACCCTTGTAACTACCGTGAGTTGAATCGTACTTCAACAGGTATGCCAAGTTATCTGGTGGTACTAGGTCGTTTATGCCGACAAACTCAATGTTGGGGTTGTCAATACCAGCACGAAACACAAGTCGCCCAATACGACCAAATCCATTGATGCCAACTTTCAGCTTACTCAAGATGAAACCTCCTGTTTCGGGATTGGGATTGGGAATTAGGGATTGGGAATCGATCCGCATCCTCAGTCCCTTCTTGACCCAATCCTGCCAATGTATGTTAGCGAAAGCCAAGTTTAATTGACATCTTTTAAGATTTGTTAGTACGGCCACTTCCATTCACGAATTTCTGGCATATCTTCGCCGTACTTGTGAATGTAATGTTTGTGCTCAATGAGCTTGTCTTGCAATGCCTGCTTCACGTAAGCTGCTTTGTATCCTAGTTTCGGTACGCGATTTATTACATCCATAGCTAGGTGGAAGCGGTCTAAATCGTTGACGACTACCATGTCAAAAGGTGTAGTTGTTGTTCCTTCTTCCTTATAACCTCTTACGTGGAGGTTTGCATGATTCTTGCGACGGTAGCTTAAACGGTGGATCAACCAAGGGTAACCGTGGAAGGCAAAGATGATTGGCTTGTCAGTTGTGAAAATGCTGTCAAAATCAGGATCGTTGAGTCCGTGGGGATGCTCGCTTGCGGGTTGGAGTTTCATTAAGTCCACGACGTTCACTACCCGTATTTTAAGGTCGGGGAAGTTTTGCCGCAGAAGGTCTACCGCCGCCAAAGTTTCTAATGTGGGAATATCTCCCGCACAAGCCATCACTACGTCAGGTTCTCCACCTTGGTCGTTACTTGCCCATTCCCAAATACCGACACCTTTTGTGCAGTGTTTGATTGCCGCATCTATAGTAAGGTACTGCAATGCGGGTTGTTTTCCTGCAACGATGACGTTGACATAGTCGCGGCTTCGCAAGCAATGGTCGGTAACTGATAGCAAGCAATTGGCATCGGGTGGTAAGTATACCCGAATCACCTTTGCTTTCTTGTTGACTACTACGTCAAGAAAACCGGGGTCTTGGTGGGAGAAACCGTTGTGGTCTTGACGCCAAACGTGAGATGTGAGCAGGTAATTAAGAGAAGCAATTGGTCTGCGCCAAGGAATATCTTGGGAAGTGTCAAGCCACTTGGCGTGTTGGTTAAACATGGAGTCCACGATATGAATAAATGCTTCGTAGCAGGAGAAGAAGCCGTGGCGACCTGTCAGCAGATATCCTTCTAACCAACCCTGGCAAGTGGTTTCGCTGAGAATCTCCATGATTCTACCGTCAGGTGATAGGGCATCGTCATAAGGATATTTCTCAGCTACCCACGTCCGGTCTGTCACTTCAAAAACGGCATCCAAGCGGTTTGATTTGGTTTCGTCTGGACCAAAGATACGGAAGTTAGCGCTATCTGTGTTGCGTTTCATAACATCCCGCAAGAATTTTCCAGATACCTTTGTCGCTTCACCAACAGTTCTGCCTGCTTCGGTCACATCGATCGCATAGTCGTGGAAGTCAGGCATTTTCAATTCGCGAAGCAAAAGACCACCATTGGCGTGAGGGTTATCGCTCATGCGTCTGTGTCCTTTTGGAGGTAGTTCTAACAATTCTGGGATCGGTGTACCGTTTTCATCAAACAGT
The DNA here is from genome assembly GCF_045865695.1 of Scytonema hankhaensis NUACC26. Classification (NCBI taxonomy): domain Bacteria; kingdom Bacillati; phylum Cyanobacteriota; class Cyanophyceae; order Nostocales; family Scytonemataceae; genus Scytonema; species Scytonema hankhaensis. The sequence goes on along the minus strand of NZ_BAACAP010000255.1, from coordinate 190,983 downwards.
TCTTCTGGTTTGTAACTTCTCAACCACTCTTCCAAGAGTTGCAAGTGCTGTGGGTTTCCTTGTAACTCGCCAAAAGGAACTTGGTGCGATCGCCAGTAATCTTCTGTCTTCTTACCGTCAACTTCCTTGGGACCCGTCCAACCTTTGGGGCTTCTTAAAACAATCATAGGCCATTGCGGGCGCTGAGAGAAGCCATTATTCCGAGCATCTTCCTGAATTTCTTTAATCTCGCGAGCGATCGTTTCTAAAGTTGCTGTCATCAATTGGTGCATGGTTTCGGGATCGGAACCTTCCACAAAGTAAGGCTTGTAGCCATAACCTATAAATAAACTTTCTAACTCTTTGTGGCTCAGGCGTGATAGCACTGTTGGGTTAGCAATTTTATAACCATTGAGGTGAAGAATTGGAAGCACCGCACCATCACGGACGGGGTTGAGGAACTTGTTGGAGTGCCAACTTGTTGCTAGAGGACCAGTTTCTGCTTCACCATCCCCAACAATGCAAGCAACTATAAGGTCGGGGTTATCAAAAGCAGCACCATAAGCGTGGACGAGGGAATAACCTAATTCTCCGCCTTCATGAATGGAACCGGGAACTTCCGGGGTACAGTGGCTACCGATTCCACCGGGAAAGGAGAACTGTTTGAAAAGTTTTTTTATTCCCTCCGTATCTTGGGACACGTTAGGGTAATACTTGCTGTAAGCACCTTCTAAATAAGTATTGGCGACTATTCCAGGACCGCCGTGACCGGGACCTGCAATATAAATCATGTTCAAATCGTACTTTTTGATGAGCCGATTGAGGTGAACGTAGATGAAATTCAGACCGGGAGTTGTTCCCCAGTGTCCCAAAAGTCTGGGTTTGATATGTTCTATTTTCAGTGGTTCTTTTAATAGTGGGTTGTCCAGTAAATAAATTTGTCCGACTGAAAGATAATTTGCTGCACGCCAATAGGCGTTTATTTTCTGTAGTTCGTCATCTGATAGCGGCTTTGTTTGCTCTGGGCTTGCTAAAGTCATATAAAAACTCCTTGAGAAAAGGATGTTTATCGTTCCCACGAGTAAGTTTATTTGCCACCTACTTAGGAATCATCTTACTGATGGCACAATAGTATAGTATATGAAGAGAAAATTAACCGCAGATGAACGCAGATGCACGCAGATGAATTTGTACTCTGTAAGATGTTCTCCTGACCTGTAAGCCTTGTTGTCTCTACGTCCTGGAGGTTTGATTTTTTTTAGAATTTTGTAGTGTTAGCACTTTGCAGTTAATTCCGAACATTTTTAATTGTCTCAAACCCTGATGACAGCGTAAATACCATCGCAAAAAAATCTCAGATTAAGTCAAACTTATTAATTGAAATTCCAAAAATTGGATTTTTTTTCAATTAATAAGTGCAGCTTATATGCTATTTTTGTTTATCTAAAGAAAATAATGGGTCTTGTTCTCCTATATTGGAGCAAGCGATGGAGAGGGGTAAGGAGCAATGAAAATTTTGGTAGAGTCGCTGAAACCCTTCTAAATTAACGTTTTGAAGTGAAAATTGAATTGCGGCATTATGGACGACTTTTATAATTTGAGTATTCTTTTAGTGAACTCACGCTCAAGCCGATCGCAAAACCCCTAGATTTAGCTCTTATATATCACTTAAAAGCAAAATTATCAAAAAAATTAATAAAACTTTATAGCAGAAATAACACTTAGTGTTATTTTAAGTGTAGCATTTTATACTACTAGGCTCTCTAGTTTTAAACTTTAAACAAAAAAACAAGTTTTTTATATACTTGACAAAGTATATAGCGGTTCTCGCAAGCGGGAAGTACATATTCAAGGCTGGAGATTTCCGGATATTCAGAAAAATACGAAATTAAAGTTCTCTACATTAGTATTTTTATATTTAATCCGTAAAAAAGTTATTTTCCTAAGTTAATATAAAGAGGTATGTCAACCACTTCTCAACCACTTCTCAACCATATCTGGTAAATAAGAGAGAAGAAGAAAAGAGAAGATTATATCACATTTTGCTCAAGAAATCTATTAGTTTGACAGCGATTTTCCAGTCAAATAGAATATCTAAATGCTACTCTCCTCAAGCATTGAATTAGTAGAAAAATGCTTGCCGAGATAACTATGTATGGCTTAAAATTTCTATTAAGTAATCGCTCGCTATTCAGTAGCTACTTCTAAATAACTAAGAGGAACGAAAAATAGTGAAAGTGCAACCGTTTTCATTATTTGTAGATGCCACTTAAATAGCGAAAAGGTCTGGTATAGAAATACCAGACCCACTTTCAATCAACTTAATAAGGACATTTTACCATGAATACCCCTTACTCTCAACGGCAATTAATGCTGTTGGCGATTCTTTTTCGGCAAAAAGACCCAAATGCGTTTTTAGATAAACTCAATGAAGTTATGAATTGTATAGAACTAGCAGAAGCAGAAGAACAAGCTAAAGCTAGAGAAGCTAGGCGTATGCAGATTACAGCAATAGTTCTGGAGCACGCTAAAAGCCGTAGGTTTAACATTTATAAGGATATACCCAACCTCAAATCCAAGAATTTAGAAGATTTGTGCAAGTATGCAATTCATGAGTTTCCTGAGTTATCTGAGTGTATCCATAAATTAAGTAGCAATATTTAGTTTCGGATCTAGACTCTCGTCTACACTTGTCCCGTGTCCAGAAAGGGGCAATGCTGTCCTCATCTTGTCCAAACGCTGTTCACCAGTAGGGACAAGATGTTTGGGCTTTTGCTTGGTGTCCTGGACTGTCCCGGACATGGGACAAGAGGGTATTGAGCCGAGATTCGAGTAATTTCCTGCAATATAGTCTGAAAAGCCTTATCCTGTCTGCGTTTGATAAATTGCTACATTGGTGTAAAAAAAGTCGTGTTTGGTAACGAGACAAGCCTTTTGAGGTCTAGAATGCAGGTTTTTACAGCCATCTCGGCTTAACCTCAAGGACGCTGCTCTCTGAGAAACTGCTCAAATTCTTGAACGGCGTCGTACTGATCGGGCATAGCGATATACTGCAGCAAGATGTTTGGGTCTAAATTGGGGAAGAAACTGCTACGGCTAACTTCCTCATATTCACCTTGTTGATTTAAATGAAATATTCTCATGGTGTCAGATTTCCAAAACCAAACTTCGGGAACTTGTTTGGGTTTGTATAATTCCCTTCTATTAATGGTGCCACTGGTAACAATAATTTCAATAACAATGTCAGGAACTGCTTTTTTTGTGCCAATGCTATAAGATTCATCAGGTGTACCAGAGGCATAACCCGGTGCTTGTAAAGTATAACCTCCACGTTTATAAAACCGAATCCCCTTTGCTTTTAAGTAAGCATCTAACAGCAAGCTAAAAGAGCTTTTCACTGATTCATGTTCTTCACCAATGGGAGACATAATTTCTAAAATTCCTGATAAATAAGATAGCCGCACACTGCGATTATCGATTAACTGTGCCTCAATTCCTTTAAATTGCTCCCAGGTCACATCCGTTAAAGTTACCAATTTTTCTTCTACAGCACAGTCTAAAAGTGAAATATCCATAAATTAATTGTCCATAGCATTAATTCTATTTTGACAAGTAACCCGACATTATATCGGTTTATGGTTCGCCAAGTGCGTCAGACTTCGCCAATCCTTGTTAAAATTTTGGCGATGGTGACCCCAACTAAATCAGTTGTGAATTTCTAGCAGTCCCAATGGTGGTGTAATCTCAACACGACGAGCTTCTAAATCAACTGTTGGTACAATTGCCGTTACAAAAGGTATTAAAACTGTTTTTTGTCCTTTGTCCTTTGTCCTTTGTTCTTGGTCTTGTGAAGTTTGTAGCTGCACTTCTAGCAAATCGTGTCCTGCTGAGAGCAAATCAACTACCGTTCCTACAAACTCTCCAGTTTCTTGCATGAAGACTGACAAACCAATCAAATCTAAGACATGATATTCATCTTCCTTCAATTTGGGGCGATCGCTCTCCAACACAAGTAATTTATAACCTCGCAATTCCTCAGCCCGATTGCAATCCCCAACTCCAGATAACTTTACAATATACAAATTTTTCCCTTCAACGTTGCGTCCTGCTAGTAACTCGATAGGTTGCGGTTCAATTTGACTCGGACTCCACAACCACCGTTTTCCAGGAACCTCAAATCGTTCTGGAAAATCAGAGTTAGATAGCACGCGAACTTCACCACGTATTCCTTGTGGAGAAACAATTGTGCCAATTTCTATCCAACCATCAGGAATGGAAGGTGGGATGAAGGATGGAGAATTTTTCTTTTGCTTCTCCTGTTTCCTCTTCTTCCCCCGATCTTGATTCTCTTTTTTTGCGCTCTTTGCTTCTTCGTGGTTCATTCAAACACTGACAGCCGATGCTTTGTAAATCTGTTGTACAACTTGTGCCAAACGTTCCATACCAGTTGCAATTTCCTCATTACTACCTGTCAAGCTAATACGCACACACTGCTGCTTGTGTACCCATTCCTCATGCAACCCAGGGAAAAAGGTACTGCCAGGTACAACTATAACACCTACTTTCTTGAGTTCTTGATAAAAATCCCAATCTGTCATTGGCAAATCTTGCAACCACAACCAGGCAAATATTGCCCCTTCACCCCGATGGAGGAACCATGGTAAATCTTTTGGCATAAATTCATTCAAAGTACTTTCCAAAACAGTAAATTTGTTCTGGTAAAAGGGACGAATCACGGAAGTGGAAATTTCTGCCAGCATACCAGAGTTAATTGCGATCGCAGCAATTGCCTGTCCGTATCTTGATGCATGGAGACAGGCATTGGTTTGGAAGCATTCCAAAACTTGAATCACCTTTTCATCCCCGATAGCGATTCCAACACGTTCTCCTGGCAATCCTGCTTTCGACAAACTCATGCAGTGAACGATCCCATCCCCAAAAATCGGCGTTAATTCAGTGAAGTTCAATGCTGGAAAGGGGGGACCGTATGCTGAGTCAATAAACACTGGTACATCATGAGGTGCAGCTAGGGCAGCTATTTTCTTCACCTCATCATCAGTCAAGACATTACCTGTAGGGTTACAGGGACGAGAGAATATGATACAACCTGTTTCTTCTGTAATCGACAAGTTGCTAAAGTCTGGGCGGTATTTAAACTGGTGCGCCGCCGCATTTATATCTAGTGTTGGTTTGTAAGCAATCAGTGATTCTGGTACTAGAGTGACGCCACCATAACCTGTGTAGTCTGGGCTTAGAGGTAAAACAATTTTTTTCAGTTCTCCATCAGTGGTGTAGCCGCCAAAAGCATTAGCCGCATAGAAGTAAAGACTTTGACTCCCTGGGGTAATCAAGATGTTGCGATCGCTTAACTTTAACCCATAGCGGTGATTAAAATCATTGACAACCGCCTCCATCAATGGTGCGTAGCCCTGACTCGATCCGTAACGGCAAACCACCTCACCATAATCTGGGCTAGAGAGCAATTGTGCGGTACAATCTCGCCATAACTGCTCAACTTCCGGCACAATCAAAGGATTACCAGCACTCAAATTTATCAACTGCCCCGTACTAGATTGTAAAGTTTCGATAATGTCCTTCATAATGGCTCTAACGCCAGTTAGTTTGGACATATTGACGCCGAATTGAGTCAGGGCAGGGTTCATAAGCGATACAAAATAAATATTAACTTACTACATGGACAGATTTAAGGCGTAGTGGCTGCTGACAACAGAAGTTTGCCAAGAGTCACACTTTCACCTCTTTACCACTGTAACTAGAGAATATCAATATCGTACAGCAGTACTTCCTTTATAACTGTTCTCCTCTGTAGAATAAAGATACAGATTGAATAAAAAACACATAGTACAGTATACTGTTAAGAGGATGTTTGAAAAGTCATGATTGATGTATTAAATATTTTTTACCCCTCCCTAACCCTCCCCGATGTATTGGGGAGGGAACCAGATTTTTCTTGTTTCCCCCCAATACATCGGGGGGATGAAGGGGGGTAATAATGCGATTAAAATCACAACTAATCACTTTTCAAACAACCTCTAAGCCTACAGCAATTTTCATTGCTTCTTGCTCATGCCCCCATTAAGAGAGGAGGGTCATACCAAAGCCCTGCTTCAAGGGTTGCAGGAGTTGATAGCGAATCTTGATAGCAATAGCGATATCGATTTTGAGGGCAATAGTGAAGCAGTCAAACAACTGGCGATTAGGGTAGAAAAGTTAGAATCCCGGTTGGCTGACAGTAATAGCGATCGCGATAAGCCGAAGGCTTAACGGCTGAAGCCGTATCGCAAGCTCTCGAACTTCAGCCCTTTACTGAAGAAAATTTAGCTCGCAGATTAGCAGTTGATGTATCCACTCTAATCAAACAAAGGAAAAATTTGAGCGAAGTCGAGTTTGAGAAGTGGTCTCGAGGTCGGGATACAAGCATGCACGGGTTGGCGGTATAAGGATGATGGTTTGTACCATCCTATCACTCAATAGCTTACTTATATAGTATAGATATACTATATAAGAATTGTGATAGAGCTAATTTTGCTCCTTTCCTTAAATGCACACGATCGTGTTTTTCTTACAATATGCGATATAAATATGTCTGAAAAAGTCCTCTTCTAAATCAAAAACGTGAAATCAGTAGAGTTATTTACGGGTGCTGGAGGTTTGGCGATAGGAACAGCGAAAGCTGGCTTCCATCACTTAGCACTCGTCGAACGAGATAAGCACAGCTGTCACACTATCCGGGAAAATCAACACCGGAGGATGTCTGTTGTTAAGGACTGGCGCGTCCATGAGATGGATGTTGCAGATGCGTGATTTTTCTACCATTGATGGGGAAATAGATTTACTGGCTGGTGGTCCACCTTGTCAGCCGTTTTCCATTGGTGGTAGACATGGTGCTCATCAAGACTCGCGGGATATGTTTCCCCGGTTTTTTCAAGCGGTGCGGGAGTTACGCCCTAAAGCTTTCCTAATTGAGAATGTGCGGGGGTTGCTGCGTCAAAATTTTCTCAATTATTTTGAGTATATTACTTTACAGCTTGCCCACCCCGAACTACAGCCTAAACCGGATGAGTCTTGGGTTGACCATTTGGCTCGGCTGGAACGCCATCACAACAGTGGTGTCAGCGATGACTTTGGTTATCGGATTACTTTTAGGTTGCTCAATGCGGCTGATTATGGTGTACCGCATTCATCGGGAACGGGTTTTTCTCGTGGGTTTCCGTTCCGATTTAAATGCTAATTGGTCTTTTCCCGAACCAACCCATACCTCGGAAGCACTCATTTGGCAGAAGTGGGTGACTCTTGAGTATTGGGAGAGGCATGGTATTTCTAGTCATGACCGTCCAGAGATGCCAGCAAGATTAAAATCGAGTTTGTCACGATTTGGAGCCAATTTGTTGGGTACTGCTGCTGTCCCCTGGCGTACTGTCCGCGATGCTATTTCTGACCTACCACCACCTGAAAACATCGATCTAGCTACATCAATACCCAACCATGTTTATATTTCAGGGGCGAGAAGTTACCCAGGACACACGGGTAGTCTTTTGGATGAGCCAGCTAAAACTTTGAAAGCAGGGGTACATGGTGTTCCTGGTGGGGAGAATATGCTTGCCTTACCATCTGGGGAAGTGCGTTATTTTACGGTACGAGAGGCAGCGAGATTGCAAACTTTCCCCGATGATTATTATTTTCCCTGTACCTGGGGTGAGTCGATGCGCCAAATAGGTAATGCGGTTCCTGTCACCCTTGCTTATATTATTGCTTGTAGCATCTATAGCCATTTGCAGGAATTAACATCTGGCAGAAAAATTGTCAGTCGTGCGAGCAAGTTTTCAACTGAATGACTAGAAAATTTGCGCTCCTCAGACAGTTGGCGGGAAAATGATAGGTGCTGTTTAGTTATAATTGCTCATGCCAAGAGAGGTTTTTCAGGCACCTACAGAGTCAGCCGTATTACTGCTCAAGGACTGTGGCTGGCAGCTGCGGTATCCTTACCTGCAATGCTTCTGTTATGGAACTGTGACTCTATACTGTCCGCCTTGGGTCAGCAAGAAAGCACCGTAGTATTGACAAAAAGCTATTTACATGCAATTGTTTGGGGATTTCCTGCTATGGTCGGCAGCGAAATATTATTTAATACCAATTTTTTGTGAAGCTGCATGAAAGTAGTGACAGCAGGGTAAGGCTTTCGGCTTTCTCATTCTATGCAACTTCATACAGATTTGGTATAGGGTCGATAGCGAGCTTGCAAGACTTTAATAGCTCATGCTGTTTAAATAAGCAATATCATTGGGACTGCTTATTTGATAAAAAGTTTATTACCAATACAAATAGCATCCATAGGCACTAAATTAAAAAACTTTAAGCTTTGGTCTGAACTACTAAAAATAGGACTTCCACCACTATTTAAAGAAGTGTTAAGGAGTATAGGTATTCCAGTTTGTCGGTAAAATTCTGATAACAACTCAGCAAAAACAGTTAGTTCATCACTGCCATCATCAGCTACTGTCTGTGCACGACTAGTACCATCAAAATGTACAACAGCAGGAATTATTTCTCTCTTTGCCTGTTTAACCAGAACAGATCTCAGCATATATGGGCTAGGTTTGTCCAATTCTAGCCAGTCACTAGCCATCGAATCTAGAATACTCAGCGCATAAGGTCTCCAAGACTCTCGATGCTTTATTTTTCTGTTTATGATGTCTTTGGCATCTTTATTGCGAGCATCCATTAGTATAGAACGATGACCTAGTGCTCTGGGTCCAATTTCACCTCTTCCCTGAAACCAGCCAACTATTTTACCTTGTTGAAGAAGCTCAACTACTTGTTTGATTGTTTGATGCGTGGGTCTTTCTTGTTCAAAGTCATTTTGCCAATAAGGAAAACCTTGAGTTGAAAAGGGTTTTTCCTGATAATGAAGACGCAAAAATTCTAAACAACCTAAAGAAATTCCTCCATCATAACAGTGGGGAGGAATAAATAAGTTGGGAAAATTTTTCGCAAGTTTCTCATTAACAACAACATTTTGAGCACAGCCGCCAGAGTATATAATGGATTGCTCTCTACTGGCATACCTTTCAAAAAGGTGTACGATGTAATTTTCTATAAGATGGTGGATAGTAGCTAACCAATCCCGAAAATCTAAGGAATCAAAATTAAAAAAACCCGGCACTAATACAGGCAGATTATTATTCCAAGGAATCTCAAAAATTAAATCATATATTCGCTTTTCAAGAATTTCTATATCGATAGACTTAACATACTCATAATCAATTTTACCATAGGCTTGTGCTCCCATTACTTTGCCAGGTAGGTCCATTACACCTCCTTTCAGATTCATTAAAGCTCCTATTTGTTTTAGTAAGGAGCCGATTGAGCGACTTTTGTTGTAGTACAAAATCTGAGGTTTTGAGGAACCAGGACGTGAAATAATGCTAGTTCTTACTTGGTTATCACCTCTACCATCTATTGCTATTCCTACGTCAACTTTCTCTGTAGGAACTATTGGCCAACCACTAAGTATGTGTGCGTAATGATGCTCGATGTAAAATGTAGGAACATCTGCCCACAATTCTGGTAGAGGTTTTACTGTTTTAGCCAACTCACCTAACTCGCAACTTCCTAGATTATTACGATTACCATCGGAAAATGCAATCGCATCAGGTTTTTCTATTCCCCATAGAGTGCATATTTCTTTTATAAAAGAAATATCAGATCGATGATGTTTTATGCCAGTAATTCGTTCTGATTTTGCATATCTTACTTTTCCATTAACTGATATTGCTACGTTACTATCATGATAACCAAGGTAAAATCCTAAAAAAATCATAATCACCTCTATTGTTTGCGTTTTATTTCAATATTGCTGCCCTTAAAGGCAACCAACCTGGTTTGTTTCAAGATGTCAAAACAAACTTTATGTCAGAGAATTTACTTATCATAAAATTAACAAGGGGCATGGTCGAATTGAAAAGCGTAGTGTTAGCATTTGTCAAACTTTAAATAGTATCTGTCTTTGGTTAGGTCTGAAAACTTTGATTCGAGTTGAGTTAGAACGTCAAATCATCAAGCCTAGTTATACTGAAATAAAAACTGAGACAGGTTATTACATATCTTCTTTGAGTGCAACAGCGCAAGAATTTAGCGAGAGCGCTTCGCGCACGCTACGCGAACGCATCCAAGGATACTGGGAAGTTGAGAATAAAGTCCACTATGTTAGAGATGTCACACAAGGAGAAAATATCTCTACAATTCGCACCTTATCTCTACCTCAGATTTTTGCTATAGCTCATAACTTTGCCCTCAATTTATATCGTAACCAGATGTTTGAAAACATGGCACAAGCTCAAAGACTATACTCGTTTGGTCTAGATACACTCAAGCTCCTTTTTAGAATGAAATCGCTCTGATACGCCTCATGATGTCTTTCCAAATAGTCGAATACCCAAACTCCATAGCAGTAAGTGTAAGGTACATCATAGCAGTAAGGGACTTGAAGCATTGTCTTTTTCTTTTTATCGGCTGTCTTATCGTTATTTTCCTTAGTTTTTCCTTCTTCCTTCAGTATTTCCATCATTTCCTGCTCTGTAAAAATATAACCATAATTTGCCGCAATTTCGACGAATTTTAATGAACTGGTAGCAGTTTCAAGTTTTGTTAAAAGTCTTTCATTTTCTACTGCCACTTTGAATAATTCTTGTACTGCTTGTTTTGACATTTTCTTTAACCCTCCTAAGCGTTAATAACAGTCATAAGAAATTGTATCATTTTGGCATCTTAATTGCGGAACTGACAGAAGATGGAACTGAGTTTTCACGGGATGTGGAAAGTCAGATCTGCCGACAAGTAGCTCCCCTGTTTCTCCTACAGGGACGGGTTGCAACTGCTCGTCAACCACATAAATTGAGAGGTTTGGAAACGGACGACCTTGGGGAAAGCTGTAAATAATGTGCAAGTTGGTTGGTTCTCTCATTAAGTTCGCGATAGGTTAATTGCTCCTGGGTAAAAAATAAAGTTTTAGACTGGCACACAACATCATCGCCAAAAAGGCTTATTTTATCATCAATTTCCAATCCGGGGAAAATTCAAAGGTGTGCCAGTTAGTCAAAAACTTTATTTTTGAGCCCAGGACAATATTTTGCAGTCAAAGACTTTATTTCACTTTTACACCTGCTTGCATTCTCTCCCTTATTTCATCAAACTCATCCTCGATTGCGCGAACGGTGAGTCTGTTTGAAAAGCATTTTTTTTGAGAGTTGTTTCACTACCCAGGAAATTGATATCATAATTTCTTGGTACAAGATGTGAGACACGAGAGATTAGTTAAGACGGGTGTGGTCAAAACCAGTTGGTGGACATAGGTTAACTTCACCGCGTCTCCCACTCTCCGCGTCACCGCGTCAGTCTCAACCAACTACTTATGACCACACCCGTTAAGACAGAATATCTTACTTCTGAGGAAATGCTCCCTCTGGTGTTCAAGCCAACCTTTCCCGATATTGATATCATCGACTGCGCTCGGAACAATCGGGAATTTATCGAAACTAAGTTACTGCATCACGGTGCCATCCTGTTGAGAGGCTTCAATCTGGATTCTGTATCTGCGTTTGAAAACCTGGCTGAGGCTATTTGTCCAGAGTTGTTTGGTGAGTATGGCGACTTGCCGCGTGAGGGAGTAGGCGGCAAAGTCTATGGTTCCACGCCTTACCCAGCTGACAAAGCTATATTGTTCCACAACGAAAGTTCCCACCTGCACTGTTGGCCCCTCAAAATCTGGTTTTTCTGCGTGCAACCCGCGCCGCAGGGTGGAGAAACGCCGATTGTAGACTGTCGGAAAGTTTACCAACTCCTTGACCCCAAATTACGATCGCGATTTGAGCAAAAGCAATTAATGTATGTCCGCAACTACACCCCAGGTTTGGACGTAAGCTGGCAGGAGTTCTTTCACACAAAAGACAAAGCCGTGGTTGAGAACTATTGCCGCAAAGCGGGGACAGAGTTTGAGTGGAAGCAAGGGAATGATTTGAGAACGCGCCGAGTAGCCCAAGCGATCGCCAAACATCCTTTAACAGGTGAGTCGGTGTTTTTCAACCAGATACAGTTGCACCACGTATCCTGCTTAGAACCAGCAGTTCGTGAATCCCTATTGTTTCTATTAGGGGAAGACAACCTGCCACGCAATGTCTACTACGGAGACGGTTCTCAAATTGAAAATTCCGCTATCCAGGAAATTCTAGCAGTTTATCAGGAAGCGACAATTAGTTTTCCTTGGCAGCAAGGAGACGTATTGATGCTGGACAACATGTTAACTGCTCACGGGCGCAATCCCTATGTAGGTTCGCGCAAGATTGTGGTGGCAATGGGGGAAATTATTCGTAGCAAAGACATCGATCGCCAAGGCATAGAGGCAGCGAATGTACAATCAAGATCTTAGCGGTTTTCGGCTTTCCCCACAACAGAAGCAGGGCTGATTCATTCGATAAGGGTAAGAATTTTGTCAATATCATGCGTCCAGAAATTTTGTCACCATACCCAAAAGATTTCAGGGTCTGGAAGCATAAGCTAGCATTTCAGTGTCTGAAACCCTTATTGTTACGTGACCTGATTGTCAGAGAGTCCTAACAATGGAACCATAACTTGTCCTAGGACGCAAATTGGAAGCATAAAGCTATGCTTGAGTCCTAAAACTTTGCATCCTTTGAACCTAATAAAAACGTTGGTCGAACATAAGTTATATTTTATACATCTTTGCTGGGCTTAAGTTTGGGGCTTAGAACCATAATTTGTCCGGAACGCGATTGGAAGCATAAGATGTCTTTTACTGCCAAGTTTTCGTTCCAGTGACAAATTTGTCAGTACAACTGTTATGAAAGTTATCTGTTACTTAAAGCAAAAAGTGGCAGTTTTAAAACCATAAAGTGGCAGCAGTCAAAAACCTAAGGTGTTCGTGTATTTGAAAGATTTTAATGCGATCGCTTGCAAATCACGTATAACGGGAAAATAAGCGTTCTAGCTCCTCTGGCTCTGCCACTTTATACTTTAAAAACTGCCACTTTATCTTTTAAGTTACAATCATTTCGGCACCAAAATTGAGTGTAAGCGAAATTATGATTCAAATCACACTTACCACCTACTCAGCCAATGGAGCCTGTACTTGCTCCAAGCAGGAGAGAAGTTGTGCGGCTAGCACCTGTACGTGCGGCGGAGCCATCATGGTCATATGATTCCCTGGAACAACATGAATGTCTATAGTAGAAGAAAGCTCGTTCCAACCCAAGGCCCGTTCTTTTAGCCTTTGTGTCAATTCGTCTGTATCACCCTCAAATACATCAACCTCGCTAGAACGGAAAAAAGTAATTGGAGTCTGTTGCACCCCCGAAGGCAAATAACCACGATCGGCTTTCAGGGACGCTTTATAAACTTGCACCAAACCCTGAACTAATTTTATTCCCGCATCAGGGGGTAACAAGTTGACCCGTATCAACTGTTGTTTGAGATAGTGCAATTGCTCCTCCTGAGATTGGGAAGCGAGAGTTTCTTTAGATACCTCCAAGTTGAAGGAGAACATATATTCAATGTAGCTGGCAAAATCAAAAAGACATACCGCCTCATCTTCATCAGAACAATTCGGCTTATTACCAACAATTGGCGCAACAGCGTCGATCATCGCAAGCAGAGCCACTTCATGCCCCTGTTTGTGCAACTGCGTCGCCATCTCAAAGGCAACTACACCTCCAAAAGAATGTCCACCCAGCAGGTAGGAACCAGTAGGCTGAACGGTTTGTATTGCTTCAATATAGTAGGAAGCTATTTCTTCCAACTGTGTAAAAGGCTCTGATTCCCCGTCAAGTCCCCGTGCTTGGAGTGCATAGAACGGTTGCTCAGATCCAAGATGACGCGCTAGCTCATATAAGTAAATCACATTTCCACCAACTCCAGGCACACAGAAGAAAGGTCGCTTGTCGCCGCCAGACTGAATTGCTACCAAGGGAGACCAGGGCTTTGAATGAGTTTCCAAGCGAAGACAACTCGCTAGCTGTTCGATAGTCGGGCTAGAGAAGAGCGTTGCTATGGGCAGATTTTTCCCAAAGTGCCGCGAAATTTGAGCTATTAGGATCACAGCTGAAAGAGAATGACCTCCCAAGGTAAAGAAGTTATCCTTCACTCCAACAGTGGGAAGCTTCAAAACCTCTGACCAAATTCGCTGTAGTTGCTGTTCAACTGTGTCACGGGGGGGAAAAAAACCGATTGAGTCACTTAGTTCCGTATCTAGTGCCTTTAAAGCGCGATGGTCTACCTTACCATTGGGGGTGAGAGGTAAAGAAGAAAGCATCACAAAGGCGACTGGCACCATGTAGTCGGGTAGCTTTTGTTGGAGGAAGTGCCGCAGTTCGCTGGTGGCAAGAGGTTTATGGTGGGGAACAACATAAGCTACCAGTCGTTTGTTATCTGGTTGGTCTTCCCAAGCTAAAACTACTGTCTCCCGTACCTCTGGGTGTTGAGCTAGCACGGCTTCGATTTCTCCAAGTTCAATGCGGAAACCGCGAATCTTCACCTGACGATCCAACCGACCGAGGAACTCAATGTTACCGTCTGGAAGGTAGCGAGCATTGTCGCCGGTTTTGTACAGACGAGTATTGATTTTACCACTAAATGGGTTGGAAATGAATTTTTCAGTTGTCAAGTCCGGGCGATTAAGGTAGCCTCGCGCTAAGGAAGCACCGCCAATGTGTAGTTCACCCGGTACACCGATGGGAACTGGTTGCTGATGGCGGTCGAGAATATAAACTTGTGAGTTGCTAATGGGACGACCGATAGGAACAGTTTTAGAGTTATAACTGGCTTGCTTGCTACTAACAGGATAGGTAAGTACGCCAACAGTGGTTTCTGTCGGTCCATAGTGGTTGAGAATCCGACAGTTCGGGGCTTCTTGCCGGATTTTTTCAATCAAATCCCAGCTTGCCGCTTCACCACCTAGGACTAGACATTGGCGCGGGATTATAGAATCAGACGCCTTGGATGTCAAGAGAGTAGCGAGGTGGGTGGGAGTAATTTTGAGACAGTCGATAGGATGGTACCCAAAGTATTCTGCTAAGGCTTTGGGGTCGGTGGCTCGCTCTTGGGATATGATATGTAGACATCCCCCCGTACACAAAGCTGGGAAGATTACGGTGTTACCTAAGTCGGCAGCGAAGGTGGAAACGTTTGCGAAACTGGCACCTGTTGGCAGTTGCAGTCTGTCTAAGATGCCGTGTAGGTAGTTCAGGATTTGCTGATGCTCGACCGCAACGCCTTTAGGTTGACCTGTAGAACCAGAGGTATAGAGAACGTAAGCTAAGTTTTCCGGTATCACTTCGCTGTTGGGATTCGCCTCGGATTCTTGGGCAATGAGTTCCCAATCAGCGTCTAAGTATACCATAGTCTGCACTTGAGCTTCCTCACGCAATATAAGCCCCTTTTGCGTCAACAGTATCGAAACTTGAGCATTCTGTAACCGGAAGGCTAGACTTTCTTGAGGTAATGCCGGATCGAGGGGTAGGTAGGCTCCACCTGCTTTGAGAATTCCTAACAATCCCACTACCATGTAGAGCGATCGCTCGAAGCAGATCCCCACTAGCACTTCTGGCTCCACACCCAGAGTTTTCAAGTGATGTGCTATTTTGTTCGCCCGTTGGTTCAGCTCTCGGTAGGTCAACTGATTATCTTCAAAAACCACCGCAATGGCATCAGGCGATCGCTCCACCTGTTCCTCAAACAACTGGTGGATACACTTATCTTTGGGGTACTCTTTTGTGGTGTTGTTCCACTCTATCAGTAGCTGATGCCGCTCTTGAATAGTGAGGAGAGGCAAAGAAGAAACTTTTTGTTGAGGATTAGCTACGATTCCCTCCAGTAACATCTGGAAATGTCCGGCCATGCGAGAGATGGTGGTCTCATCAAAAAGATCAACATTGTATCCCCATGCTCCTACCAATCCATCAGCAGTATTCTCCATTGATAGGGTCAAATCAAACTTGGCTGTGCCGATTTCCACTGCATACGAGCTTACCGTTAACTCAGGCAATTTTACAGAAGGAACACTCTTCTCGTCGAAAGCAAACATCACCTGAAAGAGCGACGTATAGCTCAAGGAACGTGTTGGTTGCAATGCCTCTACCAACTGCTCGAAGGGCAGGTCTTGATGCGTGTAAGCTTGCAGCGCCACTTCCCTGACTCTGCCAAGTAAGTCCTCAAAACTAGGGTTGCCGCCGAGATAGGTACGCAGCACTAGAGTATTGACAAAAAAGCCTATTAACCCTTCAATTTCCCGTTGATTGCGACCGGCTACACGCGTACCTATTACGATGTCATCGGAACTTGTATAGCGGTACAGCAACGTCACAAACACCGCCAAAAGCGTCATAAACAGAGTGACTCCCGTTCGCTTACTCAAAGCAGAGAGTTTTCCGCTCAATTCAAGAGAAAGGGCTACATAGTGATATCCTCCCCGGTAGGTTTGCTCAGTCGCTCGCGGTCGGTCTGTCGGCAATTCTAATAAAGCCGGAGCGTCGTTGAGTTGTTGCTTCCAGTAGTCAAGCTGATCGCGCAGTATTTCTCCTTTTAACCATTGGCGCTGCCAAAGGGCAAAGTCGGCATATTGTACTGGCAACGAGGGTAAAACAGGAGTAATGCCTGTGCAGAAGGCTTTGTAAAGTTCTGTTAATTCCCTTGTGAATACGCCCAGCGACCAACCATCTGAAATAATGTGGTGCATGGTGAATAACAAGACGTATTCTGTTTCACCTAGGTGTAGCACCATACCTCTGAGCAAAGGCTCTCGCTCCAGGTTAAAAGGTCGATTTGCTTCAACCCTAGCCAATCGTTGCGCCTCGATTTGTCGATCGCTTTCTCGAATGTACAACAAGTTCACCACTTGTAGTTGACAATTGAGAGTTGCGGCGATAACAGCAACGGGTTGACCTTCTTGCGTGGTGAAGTTTGTGCGTAAGGCTTCATGCCGCCTTATAATTTCGTTGATGCTGCTCTGTAGCGCTGCTATATTGAGCTGACCGCTCAAACGCAAAGCAAGCGGCATATTGTAAAATGCACTGTTTGGCTGTAACTGGTCGAGGAACCAGATCCTCGCTTGAGCGAAGGATAATGGGATGGACTCTGACCTTGCAATTGGTAGAAGCGGCAGAGCTTCTTGTAATTGTCCGTTCTTAAGCGAATTCTCAACGCGAGAGGCTAATTCGGCAATCGTGGGTGCTTCAAACAAGCTGCGTAGCGGTAATTCGACGGCAAAGGTATCGCGCACTCTCGAAATTACTTGAGTGACTAACAAGGAATGTCCGCCCAGTTCAAAGAAATTGTGGTGAACGCCCACAAGTTCAATTCTTAGGACATCCACCCAAATGCTGGCTAGCATCTCTTCAATGGGAGTTCTTGGGGCTACTAATGACCGTTGTAGTTGGGGTTGAAATTCTGGTGCGGGTAGGGCACGACGGTCTACCTTGCCGTTGGGGGTAAGTGGCAGGGCGGACAAGATAACGAACGCTCCCGGTATCATGTAATCAGGCAGTTTCTCTTTGAGGAAACCGCGCAGGTCGCTGCTAGCGAGAGCATTCTCGTGGTTAGGGACAATGTAAGCTACCAGATATTTGTGGTCTGGAACATCTTCTCGTGCTATAACCGCAGTTTCTCGCACGCTGGGATACTGCGCGATCGCTGCCTCAATTTCCCCTAATTCGATGCGGAAGCCGCGAATTTTCACCTGACGATCTAGCCGACCGAGGAATTCCATGTTACCGTCACTTAGGTAGCGAACCAGGTCGCCAGTTTTGTAGAGGCGGGTGTTGATTTTATCATTAAATGGGTTAATGAATTTTTCATCTGTCAAATCCGGGCGGTTGAGGTAACCTCGTGCTAAGGAAGCACCACCAATGTGTAGTTCACCCGGTACGCCAATGGGAACTGGCTGCTGATGGCGGTCGAGAATATAAACTTGTGTGTTGGCGATGGGACGACCGATAGGAACAGTTTTAGAATTATAACTGGCTGGCTTGCTACTAACAGGATAGGTAAGTACGCCAACAGTGGTTTCTGTCGGTCCATAGTGATTGAGAATCCGACAGTTCGGGGCGTATTGCTGGATTTTTTCAATTTCTACCCAGCTTGCCGCTTCACCACCTAGTACTAGACATTGGCGCGGTCTAATAGAGGAGAACGCCTTGGATGTCAAGAGAGTAGCGAGGTGGGTGGGAGTAATTTTGAGACAGTCGATAGGATGGTGCTGAAAATACTCTGCTAAGGCTTTGGGGTCAGTGGCTCGCTCTTGGGATACGATATGTAGACAGCCCCTCGTACACAAGGCAGGGAAAATTACGGTGTTGCCTAAGTCGGCGGCGAAGGTGGAAACGGTTGCGAAACTGGCACCGATTGGCAGTTGCAGTCTGTCTAAGATGGCGTGCAGGTAGTTCACGATTTGCCTCTGCTCGATCGCAACGCCTTTCGGTTGACCTGTAGAACCAGAGGTATAGAGGACGTAAGCTAAGTTTTCCGGTATCACTTCGCTCTTCGGATTCGCCTCGGATTGTTGGGTAATTAGTTCCCAATCAGCGTCTAAGTATACCATAGTCTGCACTTGAGCTTCCTCACGCTTGAGGAGTCCCTTTTGTGTCAACAGTATCGAAACTTGAGCATTCTGTAACCGGAAGGCTAGACTTTCTTGAGGTAATGCCGGATCGAGGGGTAGGTAGGCTCCACCTGCTTTGAGGATGCCCAGCAATCCCACTACCATCTCTAGAGAGCGCTCTACACAAATCCCCACTAAAACTTCTGGTCCCACACCCAGAGTTTTTAAGTGATGTGCTATTTTGTTCGCCCGTTGGTTCAGCTCTCGGTAGGTCAACTGTTTATCTTCAAAGACTACCGCAATGGCATCAGGCGATCTCTTTACCTGTTCCTCAAACAACTGGTGGATACACTTATCTATGGGATACTCTTTTGTGGTATTGTTCCACTCCACTAATAGCTGGTGCCGTTCTTGCTCTGTTAGCAGGGGCAATTGTGAAACCCGCTGTTGAGGATTAGCTACAATTCCCTCCAGTAAGGTCTGGAAATGTCCGGTCATGCGAGCGATCGTACTGGCATCAAATAGGTCAGTATTGTATTCCCAGTTCCCGATTAGTCCAGAGGGGGTGTTCTCGAAAGATAAAGTCAAATCAAACTTCGCCGTAGCCGTTTCTACCGCTAATGGACTCAGCGTTAAGCCTGCCATCTGTATCTGGGACATCGGCTCATTAAGAACCAACATCACCTGCACCAGCGGTGTGTAGCTTAAGTCACGCTCTAGCTTTAATTCCTCTACTAACTTCTCAAACGGTAGGTCTTGATGAGCATAAGCTCCCAACATCACATCCCGGACTCTTGACAGTACATCCTCAAAAATGGGGTTGTCTGACAAGTCAGTCCGCAGCACCAAAGTATTGACAAAAAAGCCAATTAGCCCTTCGATTTCCGGACGATTGCGGTTAGCAGTGGGCGTGCCCACTACAATGTCATCAGAGCCAGTATAGCGATAAAGTAAGGTAACAAACGCTGCATATAGCGTCATGAACAAGGTGACTCCCGTGCGTTTACTCAACGCTTTGAGTGCCTCTTCGTGAGAGTTGGGTAATAAGAATGACACAGTTGCGCCCCGGAAAGCTTGCACAGCTTGGCGCGGACGGTCAATTGGGAGAGCTAGCACCTCAGGTGCCCCAGCAAGTTGCTGCTTCCAGTAGTCAAGTTGTTTTTCCAAGACTTCCCCAGTCAACCACTGGTGCTGCCAAACAGCAAAATCGGTATACTGGATGGGTAACTCAGGTAAGGGACTGGGTTCCCCTGATAAGAATGCTTTATATAGAGCGGACAACTCCTGAGTAAATATCTCCATCGACCAAGCATCGAAGACGATGTGGTGCATATTTATCAGCAGTACATGGGACTGGGAACTCACTCGCCACAGATGCGCTCGCACCAGCGGCTCGTTGGCAAGGTCAAAAGGTTTCTCAGCCTCTATTGTGACTAACCGTTTCACAGTAGTTAACTGTTCGGTTTCTGGTAAATCCTGTAAATCTACTACTTTTAGAGTCACGGTTATTTCAGGGTCAATGACCTGCACTGGAGTATCATTGAATACCTGAAAACGGGTACGTAGGACTTCATGACGCCGCAGAATTTCCGCGATCGCTCCTTCGAGGGCAGCCTTATTGAGGTTGCCGTTAAGAAGCAATGCAAAGGGTAGATTGTATGTGCTGTTTTCTCCCTCCAGTTGGTAGAGGAACCAGAGTCGTTGCTCTGCAAAGGAGAGAGGTGCTGGAGTTGATTGGGTTCGGCGCTTAATGGTTTCACTGGTCAAACGTATGCCTTTTTTCTTCAGCAGGTGTTTGAGTAGTTCTTGCTTTGCGTTGGATGAAGAATCGTTTATGGCGCTCATGGTAGAAATTTTCTTCTAAAAGTGCTAGTTTTTGAGAAACCCGGCTTTTTAAAGAAACTGAGTTTGTTGAATTATGTAGGCATTCCCCTAGCCATTTTCTCGGGCTAGCGCCAACATTGCCTGCACCTGCTCTGGGGAAAGTTGGGAAATTTCTCTTATGGTGTGTGCGATTTCGTCAATTACCTCCAAGCTTCCTGCTAGTTCTGCCATTACCTCAATCAGTTTCGATATTGTAGGGTTCTTAAACAAATGATGCACAGAGATTTCCATGTCAAATGTCTGGCGTATCCGGCTAACCACTTGTATTACCCGCAGTGAATGTCCTCCCAAATCGAAGAAGTTGTCGTGAATTCCTATCTTTTCGACCCCCAGTATTTCACTCCAAATTTCTGCCAGCAGTTCTTCTGTCACCGATCTTGGGGCAACAAAAGTTTGGCTTAATTCAGGTCTGCCTGCATCTGGTATTGGTAGCGCACGACGGTCTACCTTGCCGTTGGGGCTTAGGGGAAAAGCCTGCAAAAATGTAAAAGAAGCAAGCATCATGTAGTCGGGGAGCTTTTGCTTAAGGAAGAAGTACAGTTCATCGCTGGTGGGTTGTTTGATATCTGGCAGGACATAAGCAAAAAGATGCTTGACACCAGACTTGTCTTCCCTAGCGATCGCGACGGCTGAGCGCACATAGGGGTGTTGACTAAGGACTGCTTCAATTTCTCCTAGTTCGATGCGGAAGCCACGAATTTTGACCTGATTATCTATCCTACCCAGAAACTCGATGTTGCCATCACGCAGAAAGCGGACTAGATCGCCAGTTCTGTAGAGGCGGGTATTGATTTTATCATTAAATGGGTTAATAAATTTTTCAGATGTCAAGTCTGGGCGGTTAACGTAGCCGCGTGCTAAGGAAGCACCGCCAATGTGTAGTTCACCCGGTACGCCAATAGGAACTGGCTGCTGATGGCGGTCGAGAATATAAACTTGTGTGTTGGCGATGGGACGACCGATAGGAGGAAGTATCGGCCAATTGTCCACTGAATTAGTGAGGGTAAAAGTGGTGACGACATGGCTCTCCGATGGTCCATAATGATTGTGCAAAGTACAATCAGTTAGCTTGCTCAACCAGTTAGAAATGGCGGAAGTAATCTGCAACTGTTCACCAGCAGTAATGATTTCCCGTAAATAGCTGGGAACTAATTCACGAACAGTAGCTACCTCAGCTATTTGCTGTAAGCCAACAAAGGGGATAAACAGTCTCTCAACAGCTTTTTCTTGGAGTAAACCTAACAAAGTTAATGGATCTCGTCGTAATTCCTCTGCAATCAAGAGTAATGTGCCTCCAGAACACCAAGTAGAAAACATTTCTTGGAAGGAGACATCAAAGCTGATAGGAGCAAATTGTAGAGTTTTTGCCCCGCTAGAAATTGTCGTATTTTGAAGTTGCCACAAGATCAGATTGCAAAGAGAAAAATGATTCATTGCTACTCCCTTAGGTTGACCTGTAGAACCGCTCGTATAAATCACATAAGCCAAGTTAGTTGCTTGCACACCAGTGATTGGATTCTCTTCTCTTCGGGAAATCACCTGCCAATCAGTATCTAAATAGACAAATTGCACTTGAGACTTAGGTAACCTCTCAACCAGTCGCTGTTGCGTCAACAGCACCGAGACTTGAGCGTCTTGGAGCATAAAGCTCAAGCGCTCAGTAGGATACTCTGGGTCAAGCGGCACATAGGCTCCACCTGCTTTGAGGATGCCCAGCAATCCCACTACCATCTCTAGAGAGCGCTCTACACAAATCCCCACTAAAACTTCTGGCCCCACACCTAAAGTTTTCAAGTGATGTGCTATTCTGTTCGCCCGTTGGTTAAGCTCTCGGTAGGTCAGTTGTTCCTCTTCAAAGACTACCGCAATAGCATCGGGCGATCGCGTAACCTGTTCTTCAAACAACTGGTGGATACACTTATCTATGGGATACTCTTTTGTGGTGTTGTTCCATTCCACTAGCAACTGGTATCGCTCTGCTTCAGAGAGCAGGGGCAATTCTGAAACTCGCGCTTGAGGGTTAGCAACAATTCCTGCCAGCATTGTCTTGAAATGTTCTATCATTCGCGAGATAGTGGCAGCCTCAAACAAATCTGTGTTGTACTCAAAGCGACCAATAAATCCCTCCGGTCTTTCATCTAGTTCCAGGGTCAGATCAAATTTCGCTGTATCGGTTTGAATATCTATATAACTCCTAGTCCAATCTAAGTTCAAAGATGGTATTGGAGCTTCCTGAACAAACGCTACTTGAAACAGTGGGTTCTGGCTCAGATCTCGCTCTGGTAGAAGTATTTGTACCAGCTTCTGGTAGGGCAAGTCTTCATGAGCATAAGCCCCTAGAGTTACTTCCCGCACCCGTAAGAGTAGTTGTCGAAAACTCGGGTTGCCTGACAGATTGGTACGCAACACTAAAGTGTTGAGGAAATATCCAATCAGCCCTTCTATCTCTGGCCTGTTACGCCTCGCGCTGACAGTCCCCACAATCAGGTCTTCGGAGCCAGAGTAGCGATAGAGCAAAGTTTTGAAAGCTGCCAGTAGCGTCATGTAGAGCGTCACCCCCTCCTGCTGCGAGAGAGCTTTGAGTGACTCTGTTAGGTCTTTGGATAGCACCAAACATTGCCATGCACCCCGGAAAGTTCCAACAGAGGGGCGCGGACGATCGTAAGGCAGCTGTAGTACGGGTAAATCAGCAAGCTGCTGCTTCCAGTAATCAAGCTGGCTTTCCAAAATCTCTTGTGTCAGCCACTGCCGTTGCCAAACAGCAAAGTCAGCGTATTGTATAGGAAGTGAAGCAAGTGGGGAGGGTTTTCCGATAGAGTAAGCTTCATAGAGTGCCGCAAATTCTGGAAGGAATACGCTTTGTATAGAAAAATCGTCCATTACGATGTGATGAAAAGTTAGGAACAACCTATAGTCAACGTCTGCTAGCTGCATTAATGTAGCCCGCAACAATAGGTCAGAAGTTAGATCGAAGGGTTGTTTAGCCTGCTTGGTTGCCAGTTGCAAAGCTTCGGCTTCCCGCTGTTCTGACGGGAATTGCCTCAGATCCACTGGTGTTAGGTTGAAAGTGTAGGGTGGATCTATAACCTGAACTGGCTGTCTATCCACCGTGAGGAAGCGCGTTCTCAAGCTTTCGTGACGCTTGATAATTTCGTTGAGGGCTTTTTCTAAGGCATCTACGTTAATCGCACCCTTCAAGCGAATGGTGCAGGGTTCATTATAGACGGGCTCTTCTGGAGCGAGTTGCTGAAGAAACCACAATTGCTCTTGGGAAAAACTAAGAGGAATAGTTTGGTTTCTTGATATGGGTTGTAAGGAGATGCCTATTGGACGTTGTTCTTGCTGACGAGTCTCCTCAACAATCTTGACCAAACCTGCTACAGTAGGGAATTCCAGTAGCCGACTGAAAGGCAATTCTACTCCCAAGCTCACACGCATCCGAGCAATAATTTGGGCGGCTAACAGGGAGTGTCCTCCCAAGGAAAAGAAATTGTCGTGAATGCCTACAAGCTCAACTCTCAGGATATTAGCCCAGATACTAGCTAGCATCTCCTCAATAGGAGTGCGTGGGGCGACAAAGTTGGGTAAATCTGCTGGGCGTATTTCAGGTACTGGCAGGGCGCGACGATCTACCTTACCATTCGGACTCAGTGGCAGTGCTTCTAGCACCACAAAGCCCGATGGTATCATGTAGTCAGGAAGTTGTTGCTTGAGGAAGTGACACAGCGAACTGATGGAGTTTGGGTTTGACTCTTGGGATGAGTGGAGTACAACATAGGCAACTAAGCGTTTGTCACCTGGTACATCTTCCCTAGCAATGACCGCAACTTGCTTCACGGCTGGATGTTGGCTCAGCTTCTCTTCAATTTCTCCCAATTCAATCCGGAAGCCCCGCACCTTAACTTGGTTGTCGATGCGATCAAGAATTTCAATTGTTCCATCACTTAGGTAGCGAACCCGATCTCCTGTCCTATAAAGACGTTCCTGTATCTTATCTTTAAAGGGATTAGAAATAAACTTTTGTGCTGTCAGTTCTTTCCGATTGAGATATCCTCTTGCCAGTCCCCATCCGCCGACAAGTAGCTCCCCTGTTTCTCCTACGGGAACGGGTTGCAATTGCTCGTCAACGACATAAATTGAGAGGTTTGGGAACGGGCGACCTTGGGGAAAGCTAGATAACTTTTCCTCGGGTTGGCAAGGCCAGTAGGTAATTATAATATTTTCTGTAGCGCCAAAAAGATCGTAGAGTCGGCAATTAGGAAGCTGATTAAAAAATCTATCTTTTAATGCAGAAGTTAAGGGTTCTCCACTTGTAAATACGATTCTGATATTTTTGCAAGTTTTCAGCTCCGCCTCGGAAAGAAAAACCTGCAACGCAGAAGGGACAAAAACAAGAATACTTATTTCCTGCTGAGCAATAAGTTTGACTAAGTATGCACTATCTTTTTCACCGCCTGGTTGGGCCAGGACTACACAAGCCCCAGTCATCAAAGGCCAAAATAACTCCCAGAATGAAAAATCAAAGGTTAAAGGCATTTTTTGCAAAATGCGATCTTGCTGGGTAATGGGAAAAATTTCTTGCATCAACACAAAGCCTTGGCAAATGGCTTGATGATTTACCATCACACCCTTTGGTTGTCCTGTAGAACCCGAAGTATAGATTGTATAAGCTAGGTTTTCAGACTGAACGCCACTTTTTGGATTGTTCTTGCTTTTGGTAGCAATTTTCTCGTACTCAGTATCTAAACAAACCAAATGACTTTGAGGTACAGGAATTCCTGCTACCAGTTTCTTGAGAGTTAGCAATACCTCGACTTTTGTATCCGCTAGAATGAATGCCAAGCGCTCTTGAGGCTGCGATGGGTCGAGCGGAACCAATGCACCACCTGCCTTGAGGATACCCAGCATTCCCACTATCATCTCAATCGAACGCTCAAGACAAATGCCTACCAACATTTCTGGGGCTACATTCAAAGAGCGTAAATAATGTGCCAGTTGGTTGGCTCTCTCATTAAGTTCGCGATAGGTTAATTGCTCCTGCTCAAATACAAGCGCAATGGCTTCTGGAGTTTTCTCTACCTGTGCTTCAAACACCTCATGCAGAGTAAGACTTTTATCGGAAACGAATTGTGGTATTGGCATGGCAAGCTCTTAAAAAAAAGTTTCCTGTAATGTTGTAAGCCGAATTACCAGGTGAAAATTGTTCGAGTAACCACATCCGTTCTTGTTCAAAAGATATAGGAAAACTTCCTTTATCTGAACTAGAAAAAATGATTTTTGTTTCCATATCGTTTTTTCTTAAAACCGTTTTTTTTATATTACTACTTATCGTCAATTTCTCCATGTAATTATTGATTTTGTTTCTTATATTTTTTGAATATTTTATGAATTTTAATAAACTAGTAAAGAGCGGCGTGAATTCGGTTAGGGTAGTATAAATGAGCGGATTCACTCATTAGTAACCAGTTAAGGTTGCGATCCATTTGTCAATATACCTAGTGAATGAAAATAATGCCAAAAACCCTGGTTGAAAACATCGTTTTTGGATTAGCAATTGCGTAATCTTTGTACTTATGATTCACCTTTGTGCCCAAAGCTCAATATAAAGCCTATGTTGATGGCTTATTTATTACCAACTTTTCGTGAGGATTTCCAATTGACAAAAGCAACGTTATCTTAACTTGTCACGAATGAGATTCATTAGACAACTCGTGCCCTGCCAACCTCTGACAATCACCCTGAGTGATACTGACCAGCAAGTCCTCGAAAAGTTAGCGAATCGACTCAGTAACCTGTAGCAAATCTAACGCGATGTGCAACTTTCCTGCATATGAATGATAGTGAAGTGATTACAATGGAAATTATGACAGAGTTTCAAGGTATCAATACGGTTAAAGGTATCTGGCAATACTTTTGCCGTCATTGGTTCTCAATGTTTCCCCAAATGAAAAGTCGTTTAACCTTTATATGATAAGCTGCAAACCTATGGCAGTACAAGCAAGAACTACAACAAGTCTTAGCAAGAGAACTTGGTGCTTTAAGTGATAATACGCACATCATTAACGGGATTCCGATTTCGGTATGTTGTTTTACTCGTGCTCGTGGTTGTTGTAGCTTTCCTGGAGTTGCTAACTACGGTTACTGTGCAGCAAAAAAAGAAACATATTATGGATTTCATGGTCACTGGTTAAATCGTTTGTTTGGTTTGGAACTATTACACTTCGATGGTCTTGTAACATAAGTTGCACATTGCGTACCGTAAGAATGAGGAGTCTTTATGAAAACACTTGATTGTATCATTGTCGGTTACAACGACGTTGATTTCAACGACTTCATGCAAAAACAGAAGCAATTCATAAACCGCTCGGGGTCATATGTCGAACTCAAGACTAACTCGATAATGCTTAATAATAAGCGCTCTACCTATATGGAGCTACTGAATGAAGTTTTAACTACGTCTACAGGAAGAGCTTCCAACCTCAGTGCTTTCGAGATGCCTAGTCTCGCCTTAGCTTACCTCGCAAGTTTTCTGCGAAAGCGTAACTTTTCTGTTGAAATTGTCAATTTTTTTAACTTTGATAAATCCAAGCTAGTTGATTTACTGCTGGAGTCTCCACGTGCAGTTGTGATAACAACCACATATTATGTAGATGATGAGCCGATTAAACAGATTGTAAAATTCATCCGTGAGCATAATACAGAGGTTAAAATAATTGTTGGTGGACCTCGAATATTTAATATTTGCTACGCGAGTAAACCTCACACTCAAGATTTATTATTCCGAGCCATTGGAGCAGATATCTACATTAATGACTCTCAGGGCGAAACCACTTTGGAGAAAGTGCTTATATGTTTAAAGGATGGTTCGTTCAAAGATTTGGCTAAAGTTCCAAATGTTATTTATAAGGTAGATAGTAAAACCTTTAACAGAACCGAGAGAGTTATCGAAAGTAATGACCTTAACGAAAATTCCGTCGATTGGAGTAACTTTAAGCCCGACTTCTATGTACCTACAACCTACATGCGAACAGCTAGAAGTTGTCCATTTTCCTGTGCATTTTGCAACTATCCAAGCTTTGCAGGCTCGCATACAGTTTCTAGTATTGAAATAATTGAAGAGGAAATGCGCTACCTCCATGATAATGGAGTGAAGAACATCATTTTTATCGACGATACCTTCAATGTCCCGCTACCCCGGTTTAAGAATATATGCAGGATGATGATTCGTAACAAATTTAATTTTAATTGGGTGTCGTTTTTTCGTTGTTCTAACTCAGATGACGAAGCTTTCGATCTTATGCAACAGAGCGGGTGCATTGGTGTATACTTGGGTATTGAGTCGGGGGATCAACAAATACTCAAGAATATGAATAAGTTTGCAGATGTAAACAAATATAGGTATGGAATTAAAAAACTCACTGAACGAGGCATTCTTACCTTAGCTTCTCTAATCGTCGGATTTCCAGGCGAAAATCGTGAAACCGTTTTGAACACAATTAACTTTTTACAGGAATCCCCAACTACATTCTATAATGTTCAACTCTACTATCACGACACCCTGGCTCCGATTCAAAAGAGAAAGGAAGAGTTTGGAATTATCGGCTCAGGATATAGCTGGCAGCATAACTCAATGGGATGGGAACAAGCCGCCGATTGGATGGAATATATGCTTAAGAATATCAGTAACACAATACCATTACCGCTATACGGCTTCAGTATTTGGGCGATTCCTTATCTGATGCAGCATCATATGTCCGTCTCTCAAATTATCAGTTTTGCGAAAGATGCAAGGGGTTTACTACTTAGAAGTTTGCCGGACACTCCTGTAGACTTTTCGGATGATATAAAGCAAATGGCTAGCAATTTCGGAACTCCGAAATCTACAGCTATTGCTGGTTAATCATCCTACTTGAATTAAAACTTGCACTATGCACCTTAATTCGAGCAAGCGCTTGTGTGAAGAATAAAGATGCTCCTACGTGCGTCAAAAGTAATAGTGTACTGCATAAATTTTTACTATCCTCAAATGAATACTACAACTAAAACAATTTGTGACCTTTTTGCTGAGCAGGTTAAAAAGGTGCCTAATCGAGTAGCGGTAGTCAGCCAAGACAAGAAGCTTACATTTCAACAACTAGATGAGCAGGCAGAGCAGCTAGCACGGCGTTTGCGGCTGCATAGTTTCAGCAAAGGACAGATTTGCGCTATCATATGCGATCGCTCAATCTACACGATTATCGGTATAATGGGGATTCTAAAAGTGGGCGGGACCTATCTACCGCTTGCTCCAAGCCATCCTGACAAAAGAAACAAGAAAATACTTGATGACAGCGGCGCTAATCTACTGTTGACGACCAAAGAGTTGATTCAAGGTCGTGAATTTCCTGAACAATATATCGAAAATAACCACATTATATATCTTGACCAGAAGCCGTCGCCAGATCGCTGTCCATCACAAGATACGGTTTCAAGTACAGAATACTCCAGCCAAGCGAGCGATCTCGCTTACGTCATCTATACCTCAGGGTCAACAGGTGAGCCAAAAGGAGCAATGATTGAAAACAGGAGTGTTGTTAATCTAGTTGATGCCTTAAACCAGACGATATTAAAAGATTATGAGGTTCCCCTCAATATCGCCCTAGTCGCACCTTTTATTTTTGACCCATCAGTCCAACAGATTTTTCTGTCACTGTTACTTGGTCATACGTTGTTTATTGTTCCGGAGGACGTGAGATTAGATGCCAAGAAACTTATCCGTTTTTACAATAAACATCAAATTGATATCTCTGATGGTACGCCCGCGCACCTCAAGATGTTGTGTCATGCGACGCTTAGCGCCGAGGAAACACTTTGCGTGCGTCATTTCATAATTGGCGGTGAAGCCCTGATTCCACAGGTCGTAACTGATTTTTTAGCGAAGTTCAGTAATTCATCGCCGAAAATAACGAACGTTTACGGACCTGCTGAATGTTGTGTGGATTCGTCGAGCTATCTAGTCGTCCCATCAGAGATTGAACGACTTGGTTTTGTTCCAATTGGAAATGCCCTGCCAAACGTTAATCTTTATATCCTGAACGAATCTCTACAACCAGTAAGAGTAGGAGAAACTGGAGAACTTTGCATTGCTGGGATCGGCGTGGGTAGAGGATACTTGGCTAGGGAGGAGCTGAGTGCAAAATGCTTTGTTGCAAACCCATTTCAACCAGGTCAAAGACTTTACAAGACTGGAGACTTAGCACGATGGCTTGCTGATGGAAAAATCCAGTTTCTGGGTAGAGTTGACAGGCAAGTAAAACTTAGAGGGTACCGAATCGATCTTGGGGAGGTTGAGACCGCTATATTTCGGTATTGTAAACCCAATAAAGCAGCAAGAGGTGACAATGGCTCCTCTTGGATGAGGAACAATATGACAATGGAGGTGTGTGAGAAATGCTTGCTTGATTCTCAACACCCTGGTATTACTATAGAAGACGGTGTGTGCAGCGTATGCCGTCAGTATGAAACCTATAAGCAACAGGTTGGGCACTACTTCAAGTCGCCAGAGGATTTCCGCGCACTTATGGAAGAGGCGCAGAAGAAAAAAAACAGTTCCTATGACTGTCTTTTGCTTTATAGTGGGGGCAAGGACAGCACTTACGTTTTGTACCGTCTTGTTGAGATGGGATTTAAGGTATTGTCCTTTACTTTCGATAACGGCTTTATTTCGCAAGCTGCCTTTAAAAATATTAATAGAATAACGACCCAGCTAGGCATCGACCACATCACTAGTAGCGTCGCTAACATGAATGCGGTTTTTTTGGAAAGCTTAAGGACGGAGAGTACAGTATGTAGCGGATGTTTCCGTGGTCTGACATCGATAAGTAACAAACTGGCTCAAGAGAAGGGGATTAATGTGGTCATCACAGGTCTTTCCCGTGGGCAGATATTTGATACCAAATTAAAGCGCCTCTTTGAAGCTGGGATTTACGAGTCACAAGAGATTGAAGAGCAGCTTCTTTTACACCGAAAAATGTACCACTCGCGAGATGACAAGGTTTCCAAACTACTGAATATGGCGTTTGAGGAGTCGTCATTTGGCGGAATGTACTTTGTTGACTATTTCCGGTTTGATAACATCACAATTCCGCAGATCAAACGATACTTAGCCAGCAAAGACGAAAGCTGGAAGGAGCCAAAAGATACGGGTTTATGTTCAACGAACTGTAGAATAAATGATGTGGGGATCTTTGTTCATCAGACCGAGAGAGGCTTCCATAACTACGCCGCACCATTAAGCTGGGACTGTAGACTGGGCATTTTGTCACGGTCAGATGGTTTCAAAGAACTCAAGGGTAAGGTTGAATCAAAAGAAGTACAAGAAATTCTTGCACAGATTGGTTATCAGCCTGACGATGAAGACGCAAGGACTATTCAGGATGTTGCTGTTGTATTGAAACAGAAAAATTCCGGGGACCCATTTCTATGCGCCTATATTGTCTCTAATGCAAATTTAGATACTAAGGATCTGCGCTCTTATTTGCTAGAGGAATTACCTGAGTACATGGTTCCAACCTGCTTTGTTCTAACGGAAGCCTTACCACTCAACGAGAATGGCAAAATTGACTTGGCACGTTTGCCAGAGCCAGAATTTAGTGTTGGGCAACAATCTTTAAAAGTTTCACCATCTGACGAGACTGAAGAGAGACTTCTTGAATTGTGGAAAGAAGTATTAGACATACAGAATATTGGGATCAATGATGACTTCTTTGAATTAGGGGGTGATTCTTTCAACGCTACTATCCTCATCTCAATGATAGAACAAGAATTTAACGTCGAACTTTCAGTAATGGATGCTTTTAAGACCCCCACTATTAAGCAATTGGCAACTTTGGTGAATGGGACTCGTCC
This sequence comes from Scytonema hankhaensis NUACC26, assembly GCF_045865695.1. Classification (NCBI taxonomy): domain Bacteria; kingdom Bacillati; phylum Cyanobacteriota; class Cyanophyceae; order Nostocales; family Scytonemataceae; genus Scytonema; species Scytonema hankhaensis. The sequence goes on along the minus strand of NZ_BAACAP010000255.1, from coordinate 159,608 downwards.
AATATCTTCTAGCAGGACGACCGACGGGCTTGTGCTGCTTCGTCGTGGGACGAGTAAACATAAACACTTTTTCTTAATTCATGACGTATTGGGAGGAGTGGAATCTTATCTAGATTTGAGCCAGTGCCTTACATCTGGACTTAACGTTTGGGGAATCTCAGCCGAGAACTCAGAAAACAGCATACGCCAGAACCTCACACTTGAGGAGATTTCCAGTCAGTATATTGGTAAGATTAAGCAGATTCAGCAAGAAGGGCCGTACCTCTTAGGTGGTTGGAGTTTTGGCGGTATGATTGCATTTGAAGCAGCTATGCAGCTAGAGCAAAGTGGTGATGACGTAGGTCTGTTAACAATGATCGAATCCAATGTGCCAGCACAGCATATTTGGGAGGGACTTTACAATTCATGTCTCAATTCGCTTAATCAGTTGGTCACTCAAGAACGGTTAGAGAAAAGGTCGGACGCTGAAAGTAATATCAGTTTTAGAGTCAGTCATTCGTGGCAAGAAGTAGTCGATTTCATAAGTAATAACATTTTTGACGCCGAGATCATCAAACAGTACATCCCTTCGGAGATACTGAGCACAATTCCTCGGCTCCACGAAATCGGTAGATATGAACTCATCTCCTATCTAAAACGGATTATGTCATATCTAAGTGCATTGTCATGTTATACCCCAAAAGGAACCGTCGGAAGTCCTGTGCTGTACTTCAAAGCAAGAAATTCTCAAATGGTCTTTGCGGATAACTGGCATGCGTTTTCGAGCAGCACTATCAATTGGCACGATCTAGACGGGGATCATTATTCGATATTGAGAAATCCCAGTGTTGTAGATATATCAGCCAATTTAAACCAGTTCTTAGCAAAGCAATTTAGTGTCGAGTCACAAATTGTTTAGAGTGAAATGGAGCCATCGCTGGTAAAACATCAGGATTAACCCTTTCAAGTGCTGTGCGATCTAACTTTTCACGGAAAGTCTTCAAACTACGAAACAGCTTTGCTTTTTCCACAGCCTTATTCTCAATAGTTCTTGATTAATGAAAATAGCTGACGGAAAAATAAGGGCTTGGGAAACCCTCATTTAGGACATGAATCCAAAGCCCGTGAAAACTGGAGTTTAGACTAGTTTCCGGTGCGAAACTCGCGAACAAATTAGTGACAAAACTTGATTAATAATCAACGTTTACCTAGGGGAAATAAATCATTATAACCGAATGTTATTCAAATCTTTCCCCAGTTATTTTACACAAATAAATTTAGAGATAATTGGAGATGAATTGAGATGAATGAATTCTAAGTAAATGAAAAAAATCATCTTCTCAAAATCAGCATATAGAAGGAAGAATTGAAATGGAAATTTCTGGCAAGAGATTTCTTATCGGGGTTTTAAAAGGAGGATAGTAATGACAAACAGAAATAATATAACTTCTGCTTCTCCCTTTGAGGAATCTATAGGATTCTCCCGAGCAGTGAGAATTGGCAATTTTATCGCAGTATCAGGCACAGCACCCATTCCCTCAAAGGGGGATGCTCCTACAACTGTGTATGACCAAACACGGCTCTGCCTTCAGATCATGCATACTGTCATTGAAAAGGCAGGAGGAACTCTTGCAGGAGTAATAAGGACAAGAATTATGCTTACTGACATCTCTCGATGGAAAGAAGCAGCACAAGCTCATGGAGAGCTTTTCAGTCTCATTCGCCCTGCTTGTACTTTTGTCGAAGTAAAAGGGTTTATAGACCCCACTTGGCTCGTAGAAATAGAAGCTGACTGCATCGTCGAGTTAGAATAAGGCGTACCGCAGAACTTTTCGGTCTACTGACTCTTGGATGGAACGGTGTAAAAGTTTAGTCAAGAATTTTGAGCGAACTCTTGATCGTGCTACCACCAAGGTTAATCTCTGTTTTGTGCGCCTCATGCTTAAACGACTGGCGACTGGTTAGATAGATCCCAAATGCGCTCTATAGATTCGTATATTTGTCAACAAACATTAGTGTATTGGCTCTCTAGCAAGTTTTGCGGTTTTAGAAAAAAAGCACTCTCCTAATTGCCGCTTTTTGACTTTCTTTGCGAAAGATGTGACTAATGCATAGCTGTACTAGTAGCCTCACACTTGCAAGTACTTTTCCTCCCTACAGCTCAGCACTACAGAGCATCATTGGTATCACCTGCTTACAGGTGTCGCAAGAGCAAACGATCTCACCTGTTGACCAGTCGCGGTTGTGTCCCTCGCCCGTTGTTGAATCGCACCATAGAAGTTCAGCCATGCTGAGCTTCGTAAGCTTATCAGCTCCGCCACTGCTTTGCGCTTGATTAAATACGGACATCAACAGCTTCTGCGCTGCACAGCTACCGAGCGGGTAATCGCGGTTACGGTTTTGTCTTATTGGCTGAGGTTCCAGCGTTTTCCCCTGGATTGTCTTGAGGGGCAGCCCAGACGCTGATGTGATTACCCTGACATCTTTCCCCAGATTCTGCTTCATCTGAGTCAACAGCTCGGTCTTCGCGCCGGAGATCGTCACGTACTGGTAGACGCGGCTGTTGATGGTAGCGATCGCCGAACCCACCATACAAGTCTCACGCGACTTATCGAAACCCTTCACAAGTGCTCTCGTAATCACCTCATCAAGATTTCCTTGTAGTTTCCTCACCAGTTCTTCTGTTTTCTGGTCAGAGGAAATGAAGGCAAAGGGGCGGTGTGTGTCACAGGACTTCCCACACCTCGGACACGTATTGTTGTTAACATCGTTATTTCCACCGTAATTCATAACAACTCTTTTGATGATAAATAAAAGTGAATAACTGAAGCCTTGGAGGCATTTCGTACAGCTATGTCTTGTCGTTTCATTGAGTAATATTATACTCTTATGAAACGTGATTGGCGATCGCCCTCAACACGAGGATAGGAGGCAACTGTCCCAGATTTGAGCTTCTTCTTTTTGAGATAGGAGCACAAGCTACCACTAGCCTGAGGTTTTTCTAGAGAAAAAGATAAGTCATCCCTTAGAACTTTTTCTAAACAGGTCAGTTCAGTTGCATGGTACTCTTTCTCTAGAAAATTGACTGACTCATCCCCTAGAACTTTTTCTGAGTCAGGGGATGCAGCTGTACTATCTTCTTTCTCTAGAAAACTGTCTGACCCATCCCTTAGAACTTTCAGGCAAGCTCTGATTTCGTCTACAGGTGCATCCCTCTCAATCATGCATTGCACCATACGAACCTTACCTCTAGGAAGAGAGAGCGAGCGTGATTTCCATGAACCGTCTTCTTTGACTTTGTAATTGTATCCCCAGTACCAGTGATTGAGATTATCTGGATCGCGTTCTACAACACGAGGATAGGATGCAATTTTACCGGATTTGAGCCGAACGTTTTTCAAGTAGCGGTATAAACTGCCACTGGAACTTGAGGTGACATGAATAATTGATTTCGGTGGTTGTTGAGTTTTTTCTAGAGAAAAGGGTTTTTCATCCCTTAGAACTGCTGAAGGCTCATCATCCACACTCATGTAAGCTCCTTGCCAAGACGTGATGCTTACGTCTTCCTTCTTCTCGATCCCATCGCAGTTTTTAGTAGACCGATTGTTTATTTTTTCCTCAACATCACTCTCATTAGTTCCTCGTTCTCGATTAAGCGACGGCGAGTTAGAGACTTCGACTTCTACAAGTCTCAAGTTTTGGGTGGAGTTAAATTCCCACTCAAAACCTCCTGTTAAGAGCTCCTTGTTAAGAGTTCCCTCGTTAAATGAGACTGTTAAAGTAGAGGATTGTTTGTCAATTAACAGTTGTGACTTGAGGATGCCGTTAGAGCTTGAAGACGGAGTAGCGGCTTCTTGAATCTTTTCTCTTGAATAAAGATGTTCATCCCTTAGAACTTTTTCAGATGCATCAAAAGTATTGCGATACGGCTGAAGCCGTAAAGCCAGGGGCTTATCGCGTTGCGTTTCCTGTTGTCCAACCACACGGAGTGCAGTTGCCTCAAAGCTCCACTTTGAGCAAGCCTGTTCTTCTAAAACGGACTTGGCAATATACGAGCGCTCGCCCCCCTTGAGCGTTTCGGGATCGCATACCTTGAGCTTTCCCCCAGAACTATTTTTCAGCTTTAACTTTGACTCATCGCTAAAGCTTTCAGGTGCTTTCCAAGTTAGCCCAGGTGGGATGAAACGTGTTAACCGGACTAGCAATTCTGGTTCAATCGGAACGGGTATTGATTTTCCATCCCACAGAACCAAAATGAGGGGTAAATATGCGTCCAAAAACAGCTGTTCTCTTGTCAGCTGTATGGTTCCCTCAATTGTGGCATCCTTTAGGCGAACGCGATAAGCCAAAGGCTTAACGGCTGAAGCCGTATCGCCCACTGTCCACAAATCATCTGGATCGGGGGGTTCGTCTCCCCACTCGGAGTTATCTAACCAACCGCGAACAATAAACCATTGCTGCTGAACTACATTTGCAATCATCAAACTGACTCCAAGTTCTTAATAATTCCATAGGACTTGTCAAAGAACACCGTTGCCGTACCCGTAGAGCCATGCCTTGACTTACCAACAATCAGTTCTAAAATTCCTTGTAAATCCGTATTGGGGTTGTAGTACTCATCTCGATAAGCAAAGATGATATTGTCTGCCACCATCTCCAAAATTCCTGACTGGCTCAGATCGCTCATCATTGGGCGCTTGCACTGCCGGTTATCAACTCCTCTGGAAATTTGAGAGAGTGCGAGTACGGGAACGTCCAATTCCCCTGCTATCTTGTAAAGTCCCCTCGCCACATCCCCTAGTTCGTAGCTGCGGTTACCTCCACCTTTAAAGTCCTGTGCTGCCATCATTTGGAGGTAATCAACAATCACCAACCCCAGCTGACCCTCTTTTGCTTTAATCTGACGGCACTCGGAAGCAATTTGGGAAACTGTAATTCCCCTCGAATCATTGATATAGAGCGGTAAATCTGTAGCTACACCGCTAATTTTGGCAATGCTGACAATCTCCCAGTCAGCTAAGGGAAGATCGCCAGAACGGTGTTTGCGGATGCGATAAGCCGGAGGCTTAACGGCTGAAGCCGTATCGCACTTCAAAGGAACCAAACCCAGGTACTGGTATGCTGGTGTCACGCTCATCAAACTCCACAATCTGTATTCCAACTGCTTTTTGGTCATTTCTAGAGAGAAAATGACCACAGGTAGATTGTGGAGGAGTATCATTTGAAGAGCTAGGAATAAGGAGACAAAGCTTTTCCCCATTGACGGCCTGCCAGCAAGTATGGTAAGGTGTCAACCCTCAAACCCCACGATTAACTTATCCAACTCGTGAATTCCCGTGCGGTAGATGGGGGTGATGGACTCTATTTCCGAGTAAGCGTTCACAGCAATCGTGCTGTTGTGTTCGGTGTTTGAGCTAAAAGTTTGATGGGAAAGAGAAAAGATTTTTTGTTCCGAGCGATCGAGTATGGTGGGTAACTCCGTTTGGGTTTCGTATCCGAGTTCGATAATTTCAGCGCCAACTTTAATCAACTGACGCCTGAAGTATTTCTCCATCACCAGTTCTGCTAGGGCGTCGATATTGACAGCCGATACCGTGCGGTCTACCAAAGTTGCTAGCTTGTTTCTACCACCAACTGCAACGAGTAAGTTGCGATGCAAGAGCCAGTTGATAACCGAAAGCAAATCTGTGGGTTTGCCCTGACCGTACAATTGCAGCGTTGCTCGATAAATCTCTCTGTGAGAACTGATGTAGAAGGCTTCGGGAACGAGACGATCCGAGATTCTGGCGATCGCATCCCTTAGAACTTTCAGGCAAGCTCTGATTTCGTCTACAGGTGCATCCCTCTCAATCATGCGTTGCACCATACGAACCTTATCTCTAGGAAGAGAGTGCGATTTTGATTTCCATGAATCGTCTTCTTTGACCTTGTAATTGTACCCGAAGCATACTCCCAGATCCGAAGCGATCGTTTGGTTAAACGATCGCTTGCGGGAAGCTACAACAGAGTACGTGTATTACCAAGTCGAATGCTCCACCACCCCCCTTTTGAAAACCAGGAGAGAAGTCATACCACGAGTGTTCATCTATATTAATGATGTGTCCTGTGCCTTTCCACTTGCCATCTTTGGTGTTGGTTAATCCCAACTGCCAAGCGACTTCTTCTAAGGGGAGGTCTCGCAACTGGTCAAGCTGAGTCCGCAGTTGCTGGTTTTCTGCTGACAACTTCTGAATCCGTTGTTGCAACAATTCCTGCTCTTTCACCAACCGAAGGGCGGTTTCTTCCATCTCGCTTTTCTTTTTCACTGCCCTATCCCTATCAGCAGCTTTGGCTGTCAGTTGTTCTGTTAATAGTTCTCCTAATTGAAGGTCTCGACCTTCCTCAACAATCTTGTAAAAGTCCTTAATATCCTGATGTTTGGTAACACTGCCTTTGATGCCACGAGAAGAATATACGACTCCCACGGGTGTGTTGCGGGTGAAGTTGGTTGATTTTATGGCACTGCGAGAGGGTTTCGGTATCGCTCGGTATCGCCAAAATGTCTTGGGTGATGGATTTAATCAACGCAATATTACAGTTGTGATGGTTGGCTACCGCAATCTTTCGATTCTGCCAATAGTAAGGGGAATTCCCCAGAAAGGAGCATCTAGCGATTTGGGGATGTTCTTGATGGTGAACAATTTTGTTCAAGATTGTGGTGCAGGACTATCCGCAGACGACCCCAAGGTGGTGTCTGTGTTGGTTGAGGCGGGTGCAAGTTGTGATGATATTAAGCATCAATCACAACCTTTGCGCTCGGATGAGCGATACAGGTTAAAACAAATTCCGCAGAGCGATCGCTTTCTTGGAGTCCATCAGGTTCTTTTTCATAATTTACTTCTCCAGAAATAAGTTTTTGCTTGCAAGCTCCACAAACTCCCATCCGGCAACCACTGCTAAGCGAGATACCTTCTTGTTCTGCCAGTTCCAAAATTGATTCTTCCCCATCGCAGACTATCTCTTTGCCCGACTTGGAGAAGACCACAGTTGCTTGCGAGGGTGTCGAGGTTGGGGAAGGTTCTTTAGAAGAAGCAACCGACGAGGTAGGTGCAACATTATTTTCATTTGATATGGTAGCTTCTGGTAGCTTTTTCTCCTTATTCGACGAGCCAAAACTTTCTTGATAGTAGTTCTGCATTGGGAAGTCAAGCTTTTCTAGCATAGTTTTAACCGCCTGCATGAAATTATCTGGTCCACAGACGTAAACTGTGCGCTCTCGAAAATCAGACGCTACGCTAGTCAGCGTAAATTCATTCAATCGACCCCTGTAACCGGGCCAAACTTCCCCCGCTTCTAACTGAGTAATAGTAATGGCTAACTTAAAATTAGGATATCTTGCCGTCATTAACTCCAACTCCTCTCGAAAAATGATATCGCCAGGAGTACGAGCGCTATAAATAAAGAAAACATCCACATCAGATGCCGTATCACAAATCCACCGAGACATTGACATCATCGGTGTGATACCACTACCCGCAGAAATGAGCAACAATTTCTGAGAAGGATTAGCAAAACAGGTAAAATTTCCCATCGGACCGCTAAATTTTATTTCACTGCCCATTTGAATGCGATCGTGCAACCAATTAGAAACTAAACCTTCAGGAATGCGCTTAACAGTAATTTCTAAAGTATGAGGGCGTGAAGGGGTGGAAGAAATGGAATAGGAACGCATCACTTGTTGTCCGCTGATTTGCAAATCAAGTGTGATAAACTGCCCCGGTTGGTAAGTGAAAAGTACTGGTGGTTCTGCCACAAAGCGAAAAGTTTTTACATCCTTGGTTTCATCAATCGCTTGTACGCAGCGAACGCTTAAATTCCCTTCTGTCCAACGATTGATAGATGTTGGGTTGAGCATAGCCAGCGGCATATATTGGTTGGGAGAAACAGAGAGATTCCCAGTCAGAGCCGCTAGTATATTATCTCCTTCTTCTGGTGTAATCCGATACTTTCGTTTTAAGGCTCGAATTTGCTTGCTTTTTCTTTGGAACGCTTGCTCTAGAGACATCCCGCTTTCTACTAACTCTAAAAGTAGTAAATTGAGGGCGTAACAATAATTAGAAATTCTTAACTGGGTTTCACGATTTCTTTTTTGATTTGGGTCGAGCAAATCTGGATTTTCAATTCCCAACTCTGTCAAAATTGTATAATGTTCTGATTCATTAATCTCTAGTTTTTGACGCAAATCCTGAAGAATTTCTAAACTACTAGAAGCGTTCGTATTCCCAGCTTCTAAAGCTTCTTCCAAAACACCTTTATATACTTGTAATCTTTCCTGCTGAGTAGCATTAGGTAGAACTTTCGCTAACACATAAACTTCATCTGGTTTTAAATTATCTAACGAACGACCTTCGAGAAATTGGGAAAAGTCTAGGGTCATCTTTTTCAGTTGACGCCGTAATTTATCCACAAGGCTTTCCCTCGTATACTTTTCGGCGCTACGACCCCAAGTTCGGTAAAGCCAAAGAGTGCTGACGAGAATTACTAAGGCATTAAATGCTAGTTGTACGGGTGTAGAGAATCGGATAATTTCTGGGCGACCTCCATAAATAAAGAAGATATTGAAAGAGACAAATGTACATATTGAAAAAACTCTGTGTAATACTTCCAACTGAGTGATATTTGGATTTTTCTTTCTTAAATAAGCTTTGTAGGCTTTTTCTAGTTGGCGGCAAATTACGTAACTAATGACTACCCCAAAAGCCAGAGTAACGGGAGCAGCAATAATTTTTGGGATGGGAATCGCGCGATCGCGGATGTAAAAACCTGGGGTAAAAAGGGAAGCTAACTGATTTGTTTCATGAGTCCAAACTCCAGAGTAGTAATAATCAAAGTTGCCAGAGTATAAGAAGTAATAAATAAAGTAGCTTGTCACTAATCCTAAATAGCCGTATTGGATTAATTTCCGACCAGGTTGGGTAAGACTGTCCCAATAAGTACGTTCGGCATCAATATCCAAGCAGGGGGATATGCAATTGATACAGGCACTTTTCTCTTCACCTGTCGTTTCATCTATGGTGCGGCACATGGACTGGGTAATGCTTTTTGATGGGGCTTTGTGGGCTTCACTACCTAATAATCCTCTTGGCCCGGTAAAGACCATTTGAACTATATTAAAAGGGCAGACATAATGACACCAACTGCGACCGTCGTACAGGAAAACCATTGCGATCGCTAAAGAAATTGTTAGGAGGAGAAACAGACCTAAAACAGGGCGTGCTGAATTGACAAAGAGAATTCTGGCGTTTAATCCGATAAAGAAAAAACCAAATTGGAGATAGAGATGATTTTTGTTAAGCCAGCTATTTTCCTCAATATTTAGTTTTGGCTGTAAACCCAAGGCGCGAGGAATCTGCGATAGAAAATAAAGAGGACAAATCCGCCGCCAAGTTTCATGACCAAAAACTAAAACAAGCATAATAGCACTGGGTATTACCATACCCCAAAAAATTCTTGTTCCCATTGGGTAGAGTGCTTTTACATCAAGGCATTTTCCTTGCACGAGTACGCATACATTAACATCTCGAAAAGGACTGATTAGGTTATTTGGATCTGTTAGATGTTGGGAAATAGGGTCATAAAATAAAGAGGCGATTAATATTAACCAACCGATGACTAGCACCCATCTGACGGAGTGCATGGTTTTTTCTGAAACTTTGCTAAGCATTTGTTTGACTCCTGCTAAATTTTTCCTCGCAGCACAGCTAAATCTTCCTCATCCAGTTCTGTTAGCATCCCACTGCGAAACAGTTCAGCAAACGCTTCATTTGGCACCATAATCGTCAGGGTATACAAGCGACTTTTCCCCATGTTTTCGATTGTATGAATTCCAGTTGGAGGCACCAAAAGACTATCACCTGCCTGAATTGGTATCGTCTTGCCATCACAAGTTGCCCGTCCTTCTCCTTTGAGGATGAAAAACATTTCCGCCGCGTACATATGTCGGTTGGGAGGTGTCTTTCCACCAACATCGAAGATTTCGACGCAGCAGGTAAATGAGACCTTATCTTTCAGCGGAGCGAAGGCGATCGCCTACTGAAAGTCAGCTAACTTGAGCCATAAATCTATCCAGATCGGTGATGAAATTTTGTTTTTCTGCGGCACTCAGAAACGAGGCTTGAAAGGAATTTTTAACCAGTTTGTAAATATCATCTTGGCTTAAATTTAGCCCAGCTTGAGCTACCGCGATGTTTTCGGCAATATAACCGCCAAAATAAGCAGGGTCATCAGAATTTACAGTGGCACACAAGCCCAAATCAATCAACTGCTTGAGGTTATGTTCTGCTATTGAGTTGAAAACTCGCAATTTGACATTAGACAGCGGGCAAACCGTTAGGGGAATCTGTTTATCCACAAGATATTGCACCAGTTGCGGGTCTTCTATACAGCGAACGCCGTGGTCAATGCGGGATACCTTGAGCAGATCGATCGCTTCCCATATATATTCTGGCGGTCCTTCTTCACCAGCATGGGCAATGCTTAAAAAGCCCTCTGAGCGTGCTTTGTCAAAGACTTCCTTGAATTTTGACGGTGGATTTCCTAACTCAGAGGAATCTAAGCCTACAGCTACGATCCGATCTTGAAATGGCTTTGCCTGTTGCAGTGTCTCCATTGCTGCCTCTGCACTCAAATGGCGCAAGAAACACAAAATCAGTTTGGATGAGATTCCTAAGTGTTGGTGTCCATCTTGCAACGCTTGATGGATACTGTTAAACACCGTCTCAAAAGAGACTCCTCGCTGAGTATGGGTTTGAGGATCAAAAAATATTTCGACATGCCGTACATTTTGGTTAGCAGCCCTTTGCAAGTAAGCCCAAGTAAGGTCATAAAAATCTTGCTCGTAAAGCAATGCACTAGCACCTGCGTAGTAGATATCTAAAAAAGACTGCAGGTTTTGGAAGTTATATGCTTTGCGTGCTGACTCCACGGAATTATAAGGCAGTTTGATGTCATTACGCTGAGCAATTTCAAACATCAGCTCCGGTTCCAAGGTGCCTTCAATGTGAATGTGCAATTCTGCTTTTGGAATGCTATAAATGAAAGATTTCATTTCAGTTCTCCGTTCTCACCTTGTTAGCGAATCTCGCAGGCAGCAAGACACAAAGGTTTGCCCATGTTCTTCTCGAAGTATAACGCCTACATATACGCGCACCAGCCGTTGTTGCACTTGCTGCGCGAATAGGCGTTAGTGTTGTCGAGATCCGACTCGTCGCGGCAATTGCCGTTTACATCGCCACCCAAGTCCATGACAAGGGTAGAGTATTGACTCTGAACCCTTATCAGCTTTGCTACTTAAAACATAAACAAAGCTCTGTTTAAGATATAGGTGTAAGCAAAATTAACTTATTCACCTCTGTTCTTGCACCTATCCGTAGAAACCAGTGTATTGTTAAAAGCAGCGTACTAAAGCTACAGTCTTTTTATTGACTTTTCTTTATAAAATAGAGGTTTCTAGATTAATACTGTGTATGAAAAATTTTCTTTTTATTTTTTGAAAAATTTCCCGACCAAAAAATTTTTAGGATAGTCAATTACAAATAATGATAATTATTGAGGGGGGAGGGAAGTGGTCGTCGTCGGCGACCACTTCCCTCCATGTAATTTCAGATATCAAGATGAGGTAGAGGCAGATCCCTTCGGGATCTGCCTCTACCTCGTCGTTGATTATCATTACATTTGGTAACATAGCTGTGTTTTTTTCCACCTACTTACTTATGCGAAAATTAAACAACCTTCGTATGCTGAAAAAACAAATGAAACCATCCTTTGTTGAGTAAACTCAAGTCAGTTAGTTTAACTGATATAGGAAGGCTCAACTTGGAAGTTAAAGCAGCAGTGGCTCGCGGTGCCAAGCAACCGCTAACGATAGAAACCGTTCAACTTGATGGTCCTGGTGCAGGGGAAGTGATGGTTGAAATCAAAGCGAGTGGTGTTTGCCACACCGATGCATATACCCTTTCTGGTGCAGACCCTGAAGGTTTATTTCCGGCAATTTTGGGACATGAAGGTGCTGGGGTAGTTGTAGAAGTTGGGGAAGGTGTCACGAGTGTTAAGCCTGGTGACCATGTGATTCCTTTATACACGCCAGAATGTCGCCAGTGCGAATATTGTTTGAGCATGAAAACAAATCTTTGTCAAGCAATTCGTACAACACAAGGGCGTGGAGTGATGCCCGATGGCACCAGCCGCTTTTCAATTGACGGGCAGATAATTCACCATTACATGGGGACATCTACATTTGCCAATTATACAGTTTTGCCAGAGATAGCCGTAGCAAAAATTCGTGAGGACGCACCTTTTGATAAAGTTTGTTATATCGGTTGTGGTGTAACAACAGGTATTGGTGCTGTTATCAATACAGCTAAAGTAGAACCAGGAGCCAATGTTGTGGTTTTTGGTTTGGGTGGTATTGGCTTAAATGTCATCCAAGCTGCAAGGATGGTAGGAGCCAATGCGATCGTGGGAGTCGATATTAATCCTAAGAAGAAAGCTTTGGCAGAAAAGTTTGGCATGACTCATTTCGTCAATCCAAAAGAAGTTGAGGGCGACCTAGTTCCCTATCTTGTTGATTTAACTAAGGGTGGTGCTGATTACAGCTTTGAATGTATCGGCAATGTAAACGTCATGCGTCAAGCATTAGAATGTTGCCATAAAGGTTGGGGTGTCAGCGTCATCATTGGTGTTGCAGGTGCAGGTCAGGAAATTAGTACTCGTCCGTTTCAACTCGTGACTGGGCGAGTCTGGAAAGGTTCGGCATTCGGTGGGGCGAGAGGGCGTACTGATGTGCCAAAAATTGTGGATTGGTATATGCAGGGCAAAATTAACATCGACGATTTAATTACTCATGTTATGCCAGTGGAACAAATTAATGACGCTTTGCATTTGATGCATGAAGGCGAATCCATTCGTAGTGTAGTGACTTTTAATTAAATGTAGGGTGGGCAGTGCCCACCATTTGACTATTTGGGCATTTAGTATTGCGGCTAAATCCTGGTGGGATATGGCTGACAGGAGCAGGCAAGCGTAAGCTAAAAATCATCAAAAATAGACAGATATGGGCTATAAACAAAAAGTCTGTGGGAGCATCCCATTTTGGCGCATTGCCCTCAGAATAGAATTCTGGACGGCAGACGCTTCAACGGGGGGAACCCCCGCAACGCGCTGCCTCGGCTATACAAGCAAAGCCTGCCTTCGCAGGCTCAAGGAGCAGTCCTTGCCTTGCGGACTTTGTTTGTATAGCCGCGATTACGAACATCGCAGGCGTGTTTTTTCCAAATTGGGATGCTCCCAAATCTGTTGTGTTTATTTCCGGTAATTTCTTTTAAAAGCTCCATCTCACAAAGCTCTTTAATCAACTTGTTTGCATTAGGATCTGCCCATATTATTGATTTCGTTAATAAGGAATCATCTGTAAGGCTATATTATCAAAATTACTTATTTTCGTTCATAAAGATTTTCGAGTTAAGATCGATGGTAAACTATAGCGTCTAATTTAGGGATTGGCGATTAGGGATTGGGGATAAGACATTTGCCAATCTTCAATCCCGCCTTAACTAAAGTACAGATTCATCCGCGTTCGTCTGCGTTCATCTGCGGTTCCATAACTTTATATAAGAAATACTAATCAATAAATAAGAATTAATTATGTCAAAAGTTTGAAGCCATAATTAAAAATTACAGAGAGAATAGAGAAAATTCTATGGTTTGCACTTCAACCGCCTTTTCCGGGCGGTTTTCTCTAATACCTTTGCGGATTATGGTTGAGCGGGTTTCCATGTACCGTGGAAACTGTGGGGAATAACACTTGGTAATTCCAATTTGCACGCAGGTTCTTCGTCTAAACGATCTGCATTATAAACCCAAACTTCACTGCGATCGCATGGCAGCGCCGCCGTACCCGGCTTATCGCAATTCCCATCATACACAACTGTCATGACCCAACCTTTGTCAGGATTTTGGGCATCAGGAGCGTAAATTGCTTCGGAACAGTAGCGGTTTTCACCACCATCACCAACTGTCAGGGTATCACTTTTGTGGTCAAAACGGGCGATCGCACCGAAGATTTCTTTTCGAGAATCGACTCCGGAACGATGTACTGTGAGATAAGTTTGATGGCTAGTTTGTCCTTGGTCTTGTGGCGGTACAATTGGAAACTCACAATGACGATCCATAATTTCTGTCATTGCTTTAACTTTACCCGTCAGAGGATCGAGACACATTCTCCATAATGTGCTAACTGCCAAGGTATGAGTTTCTCCCGTTGCGACTTCCCTTAAAAACTGGTTAGTCTGAAAATCTGGATACCTAACCATATCCACAATAACCGCTCCACTAGCATCTACATAACCGTTAGCAAAATGCCACTGATACCAAGGTTCAGCTTCACCCCGACTCACCACTTGCAGTGTGTGGCGGTCAACGACTAAAATTTGAGTTCCTTTGTTTGCTTGCCACTCTAAACAATGACCAAAATCGCTCAATCCTATGACAGTAGGTAAAAGGTTAAGCCGCACGGGGGGAAGACAAAAGACAAGATATTGCCCCGCAAGAACAAAATCATGGACTAATGGCACTCCCTCTAGAACGTGAGATGCTTTTTGCACAATTTTACCCGTGCGCTCGCTTCTATAAATATTGAGCGTTGCATTTAATCCTGGAGTGATGCCAAAGTTAAAAATTTCCCCCGTCTGAGGATCGCGCTTGTAGTGAGCAGAATAAGGCATTCCCACCGTTAAACCACCTAAATCATCTTCACCAAAAGTTGCCAAATTCTGCAAATCGAGACTGTAAGGTTTACCTCCTTCCCACAATGCCAAAAGTTTATCAGGTAGTGCTAACACACTAGTGTTAGCTGCATTCTTAATTGGTTTCAACCATTGATTCCATATCGGTCCGGGTGCAGTCATGCCATAATTGCCATAAAGCAACCGATCTTTTGCTTCCTCTTCTTGATAACCAGCGGTTTGTACGTAGCGGTATAGCCCAGTTGCACCTGAGTCCGTAAAATGTACGGCAAGAATCGCTCCATCACCATCAAACCAATGCCCCATATGAAGACCGCCACGTTCCAATCTTGCAGGACCATTACGGTAGAGCGTACCTCGCAAACCTGTAGGAATATTGCCAGACACAATTTGCAGTTGCGTTGGTGGAAATTGCTTTGCAGGTTGAGCTAGGGCTTTTGCCCAAGCTTTTTTTGTTGACTTTTTTTTGTCAATAGTTTGCATGAATTGCTCTTAACTGTACTAACATCCAGAGTAGAGATATGACTACTTGTATTTTATCAATCAAATAGGATTACTATAGACTAATTATTGTGGCACGTCTGGGACATGACTTCATCCAAGAGCAAGAGAAGATACTATACATTTTGGATTGAAAAAGCCTTACTTAGATTTGATTTTACCCAACTATGCTGTCGCCAATAGTTATTGTGGTATGAGATTGTATATTCATAAACTCCTGAACTAGTTCTAAGAGCAGATCTAAACGAAAATTATTAACTAAATCTGTCAGGGCTTGAACCAAAGATGCTTGGTTTTCCGGAATTTGCTCGATTAATTCTAATACTCTTTCGTCATTCGCACACAACACTGCACGGTGTAGCTGTGCTATCCACTCAGGAGGCATAACACTTAGATCCTCGACTGTGAGTTGCTCGAAAGTGACTGTCGGTTGGGCTAAAGTCAGAAGATTTTCGTCTTCATAGATATAACGCACTCCTAAATGCCGAGCTATTATGTCAAATAATTGTGCTTCTTGAAAAGGTTTATGTAAAAAGTCATCGCAGCCTGCAGATAAAATTTGCGATCGCTCTTCTTCAAATGCACTCGCAGTTAAGGCAATAATAACAGTAGACTGACCTTTGTTTGTTGCTTTAATTTTTTTAGTCACCTCATAGCCACTCATGAGTGGCATTCGCATATCCATCCAAATGAGATGCGGTTCCCAAGTTGACCACAAGGCAAAAGCTTCAGTACCGTTCGCTGCTTGGTACACTTGAAATCCCAATGGTTGGAGCAATTGAACGAGTAGCAGGCGACTTTCTTCTACATCATCAACAACTAAAATGCTGTAGATAGGTTGGTTGGGTTGAAGCCCAATAACTCGTTTGCCAGTATATGAGGTTTTTTTATCGTCAACAGTGGTTTTGCTAACAAGTATATCAAATGTCACAGTTGTTCCCTGACCGACTTGGCTGTTGACGACGATATCGCCCCCCATGAGTCGCACATATTCTCGGCTAATAGGTAAACCCAAACCCGTTCCTTGCATGGATTGACGACCTGTTTCTGTTTGACAAAAGGGGTCAAATAAAGTATCTATCTCATGTGGTGCAATGCCAAAGCCAGTATCTTCGACTGTAAAATTGATTCTGTATTGGGGATTTGCGATCGAGGACAAGAAATTATCAGTTTTCAATTGCAAATTTCGAGTTTCCAAACTGACAAAGCAACTAACACTGCCTTTTTTAGTAAACTTAATGGCGTTTTCTAATAAGTTAATCAAGACTTGCCGCAACTTACTTTCATCAGTTCGCACATATTGGGGAACATTTGCTGCTCGTTCAAAGATGAAATATAAACCTTTAACAGTCGCTTTAAACTTGAGCATCTCTTCTATATCCTGAAGTAGCTCAAACAAGTCAAAGCTATTTTCATTGAGAGTCATTTGACCCGCTTCAATTTTAGATATTGACAAAATATCGTTAATTAGATTTAGTAAATGCCCTCCACTCCGATTGATAATTTGTAGCTGTTCTTTGTGGTCGGGAGACAGAGAATGACTGCGAACCATCATTTGACTAAAGCCAAGAATAGCGTTCAGTGGTGTTCGCAGTTCGTGGCTCATATTTGATAGGAAGCGACTTTTGGCGATTGATGCTGCTTCGGCTTTGGAGAGTGCTTGGTGTAGGGCAATTTCAGTTTGTTTGCGATCGCTAATGTCCTCAAGTATATAAGAAAATCTCGGACGACCGTTAAGACCGATTGCGATTGGGCAAACGCTAACAGAGAACCATTTAGAATCAGCAGGAGTTTCGTGAATATACTCAAATCTCACGGGTGCTTGAAGATTGCTAGCCTTGCGGTAATGCTCCATCCATAGTTGTCGGGTGGCTTGCGATGCGCCCATGTCGCTGCTGAACCGATTTTTCATCTGTTTGGGAGTCGTACCAAAGAACTGAGCCGATTTTAGGTTATCAGAAAGATGCAAAATATCATTGTCATACAGTTCAACAATACCCATCATCATTGAGCTACTATTGAAAAAGCTACGAAGTGTTGATTCGCTTTGCCGTAGGGCTTCTTCTGCAAACAGGCGATCGCTAATATCAACATAAGCTATTGCCACACCATACCCAGGAAGCGGAATCGGTGCAGCCGTAACGCTAATCCACGTAATCTTACTATTTGGTTTGACAATTCCCGTTTCTACATTTTCCACAACTCGTTGTTCTGTGAGCGCTCTTACGCTAGCAAACTCGGACGGTAACATGGGAGTTCCATCGGGACGAAGGCTAACCCACTCAGAAGCGTCATATTTACGCGCCGTATGTTCTGAGGTAGATATACCTAAAATCTTCTCAGAAGCTGGATTGGCTTCTAGCAAGTTTCCCAATTCATCAGTGATAGAGATACCAATAGGAAAGATGTCAAACAGGGTTTTGTATTTTGTTTGGCTTTCTTTTAACGCCTCCTCTATTTGTTTGCGATCGCCGATCTCTCGCTCTAGTTTGCGATTTGCTGCTGCTAATTGTGCGGGACTTGGAAGAGCAAGTGCCTTTGGCATCAACGACACAAGTTCAATAGCTGTATAAATTGAAATGATAGCAGTAATAGCTTTGATAAACCCGCTTAACCAATAAACGGGATACCAAAGCGTCCAAACCTCCATGATATGACTAGTGCCACAAGCAACAATAAATGTTCCAAATAGTAGAAACATTTGATTGAAGGGTAAGTCTTGACGCTTGCGGACAAAATATAATAAGGTTACTGGAATTGAATAATAAGCAAGCGCAATTAAACAGTCAGATAAAAGATGCAGCCCCACTAAATTTAGTTTCCAGAGATAGCAATGACCGTGAGGAATAAATTCTTTAGAAGTAAGAAAATTTTGTAAAAAGTTTAGCATTAAATCAATATGATAACACGCTTTGCATCGGAATGAAGGTAGCAAATTGTACTATGATTTGACTACCGGATTTTTACTGAAAATTATTTTTAGCAACCAATTTTTTGCCTTTCTTCAGTAACAACACACTACTCCCTGGGCGTGCTCTTATAATTACCTAAACCTGTAGGGTGGGCAGTGCCCACCATTACTATTGGTGGGCACTGCCCACCCTACAAAAATCTTGTAGTAAATTTTTGCAACATAGCCGAAAATATACCGTCACTACAAGTAGTGATTGTTTAAGTTTTGGCACCGGGAGTTGAATATATGAAATCAAAATATTAATGTTTTAGCTTTGCTAACTTTTTCTTCATCCCCAATCTAAGAGGTTGTTTAAAAAGTGGTTGGCTATGATTTTAGGTACTTATCGATCCCCCCTAGCCCCCCTTAAAAAGGGGGGAAAATACTGTTAAAGTGCAGTTTATCATTGATAATATATGGTAAAAATGGTTAAAATTAGCGTTAATATACGGTTAAAAGCAAACTATCGTTTCAAATGATAGGCAATTGCAACCCATTCATCCAATTGTTCTCTATCGATCGCTTCAAATCCAATTTCTGTAAAGCTTGCATTGACTGCATCCTCATAATCGGTATCAAAACCTGACGCAATCAACAGACCCGATGGCATTCTATCTCGATGCAAAGCTTGCCGATAATCTGGGGCAAGGGTAATGTGTATCCGAGCTAGGATATTAGCGGTAATCAGGTCAAAGGTTTGTGTTTCCTCAATAGTAGACACGCGATCGATAGTACCGATGCCCATCCAATGCCCCATTTCACTACCACGTCCCAAGCTTCCTCTCATAACTGTGACCTGTTGCTCTACTCCATTACGATTGACAGCATCTTGAGTGGATTCAACTGCAACACTGTCATTATCTACTGCCAAAACGTAGGCTCCAAGCTTTGCCATAGCAATACTCAAAATTCCCGAACCAGAACCAAGATCGAGAACTTTCATCTTCGGGACTACGTGGCGTTCGAGGAGTTGTAGATTAAGAATGGTTGTTGGATGTAAACCACTGCCGAATGCAAGATTTGTTTTGAGCCGTAAGACAATTTCGTCAGATGTAGGTGTATAAGGAACTTCCGGAGTCAGGACGACAAAGCGTTGCCCAATACGGTGAATTATAGGGTTAACTTCTCCCAACTGAGGTTTGTTCTGCACGACAACTTCTTGAAGAGGACTGCATAGTCCAGCCCGTTGCAAAGATAAAAGTGAATTCGCAATTTCTTCTATATATACATCGCTCGTTAGGTAGAGACGAATTGTAAACGCCCATTGTGGTTCTGGGGTCTCTGGATTAATTGGGAAGCTGGTATCAATATTAGTATATTTATTTACATAAATATCATCTGTGTAGTGAGTTGCAGCTAGCAGCGTACAAACCCAATCAACAGCCTCATGCGTAATGTTGAGGCTTAGTTCTACCCACGACATATTTTCTATCTTTTGTTTTAACTTATGCCTTATAATAAATCCATTACCCAACAATTAACAGTTCGCTCAACTTACTCTTCAAATCCGACGATGCGACTTTTTAGGCTTGGGGCTAGCCAACCCTCCGGGTCAGCAGTTGCTGTAGCCTGTGGAACCCGTCCACCGCACTGCTGACCATTCCGACGTTGTTTTGGGCAAGGTTGTTTGTTACCTTTCCTAAACCATTCGTGTTTGGGCGGTTGACGATATCTAGTTTTTCGATTTCTCCGGCTTCTTCTGAGTTGTTTTCTAGATGTCAGAGATTCATGAATCGCAAAACCTCTATGCCCAAGGTAGGCAGCAAATATGACTTCTCCTGATACATCGTTAACTAAAGCAATACCCGTTTTTTGGGAACCTGGGTCAATCTTTAATCGCAATGGCTGAACGTCTGATGGCAACAGTCACGGATTCGCCTAAAGAAGCACGTTCTGCTTCCGGTTTTAGGTATCCCCGTTCGTCTAACCAATCTCTGGGCATTTGCTCAATATCAATGTCAATGCTTGGTCGAACTCCTAACAGTCGCGGGTTACGCCCCATTTTAGGTCTACCGTTTTCCTCTGCCATGCCTCGATAATAGAGTTTTACCATCCGCCAATATTTAGCTAGAGCGCGATCGCTAAACTCATCATAAGGTAATTGATGTCTTGCTTTCAAACTCCTAATTTGCTTTATGATAACAAGAAAGATAAGGTTGCAAATTGAGCAGCAGTTGACTGTGTTGAATGGCAAATCATCTTAATGAACG
Source organism: Scytonema hankhaensis NUACC26 (assembly GCF_045865695.1). Lineage (NCBI taxonomy): Bacteria > Bacillati > Cyanobacteriota > Cyanophyceae > Nostocales > Scytonemataceae > Scytonema > Scytonema hankhaensis. The sequence continues at coordinate 139,185 of NZ_BAACAP010000255.1, read as the reverse complement.
GGGGGATAGCTTGTTATGCTGTGCGTGGATGATTTACTCAAACTAGATGCCTTTCGACAGCTTTCACCAAAGCAATTGGAATGGGTATGCGATCGCGTAGAACCCATCGATTTACGTCAGGGAGAAACTCTCATTCAAGAAGGCGATCTTGCTGACAGTACCACAGGCGTCTTTATCTTGGCTAAGGGAAGAATAGGCATTACTCGTTTGAGCGATGGCGTTGAAATGCCAATTGGTCAGCACAGTGCTCCTAATTTTTTTGGAGAAGTTCCGGTGTTGACGGAAGAACCGATGTCAGTAACTATGCGAGCCATCATAGATTGTAAGCTGTATAAACTGGCGGCGGCTGACTTCCTCTCTCTGTTACATGAATGTCGTGATTTTGAACGAGTTGTTTTCCGTACTTTTCAACGACGCTTGCGAGGTTTGGAGTCTTTTATTCGCACTCGTGAAAAGATGGCTGCATTAGGAACTCTAGCAGCAGGATTAGCTCATGAAATTAATAATCCAGCCGCCGCCCTAGTGCGATCGCTCAATGGAATGATTCCAGCAGTACGAGAACTAGAGCGAATGAACTTAATTTATGGACAACAACGTGCAGACTCCGAACACACTCAGCAATGGTTAGACGTAAGAGATGCTGGAGTCGCTTCTATTGTTAACGATTTGGTTGACCCCATCACGTTAAGCGATCGCGAAGACGAACTTTTAGAATGGTTAGAAAACTATGGAGTTGAGCAGGCGTGGAAACTAGCAACACCCCTAGCATCAGCAGGTATTAAGATAGAAGTTCTTGAGGAATTAACCCAACCTTGGCGAAATACAACTACAGAATTACGGGATATGGGAATTCGTTGGTTAGCACTATCATTTGAAGTCTCATCGATGATACGTAGCGGATTGCGCGGAGCTGAAAGGATAGATACATTGGTAAAGGCTATGAAATCCTACTCCTATCTTGACAGAGGCGCACAACAAATCATTGACATTCATGAAGGGGTAGAAGATACATTACAGTTGTTCTCCCACAAACTAAAAGAAGGTATTAAGGTCAAGCGTTCATACGATCCATCCCTTCCCAAAATCTCAGCTTATGGCAGTGAATTAAACCAAGTTTGGACAAATCTGATCGACAACGCCATAGACGCAATGAACGGTCGAGGTATTTTAGAAATTAAAACTATATCTAAAGGACATCGTGTCCTAGTTGAAATTATCGACTCAGGTTCAGGCATTCCTACGGATATACAATTCCGTATCTTTGAGCCATTCTTTACAACTAAACCTATGGGTAAAGGCTCGGGTTTAGGCTTGGAAACCGCGAGACGAATTGTGGAAAATCGACATCACGGAACTATTTTGGTTGACTCCGTACCTGGAAGAACCTGCTTTATTGTCTGCTTGCCTATCGATAAAAATACGTAAAATATGCTAGATTAATATTTCATCTAACGCTTTCATCGCTAAATGACGATAGTAGCTAACACTTTCTTGCGAAATGTACTGCTCGATTAAATTTTCAGCTTGGCGATCGTCTTCAATTCCATCAACTTCAATCAGCATCCGGCTATATCTTCTATTAGCCTCATGATTTTTTTGAGATAATTCCTTCACTAGCTGACTGAGATAACTGGAGTCTAAGCAGCGATTATCTTCTACCTTAATTCCTAATTGGTCTGCTAAATTCTCCACTAACAATTGATAGCGTTTATTCAGCGTTTCGTGACATTCCTCTAAAATATCAGCGTACAGATTTAAAGCTGTTAATTTATCGCTAATTGAGCTATCTTTACAATCTGCTAAAGCCTTTTCGATTTCTAGAATAGCTTCTTTGTAATTTCCTAGTTTGTGTAAAACACGAGCTACATCTACTTGAAAATAAGTAAATAGAGTATCCTCTGCTCCAATAACTTGGGCTAAAGATTTATATAAAGGTAGTGCTTCAGAATATCTTCCAAGTTTTTCAAGTATCAACGCTTTCCAAGAATCATACTTATTCTTTAAATAATCGTTTTCATCTTGGTTAGCTATAGTCTTGGAAAAATTGCTCACCACTTCCAGTGCTTCCTGATAATTCTCAGTTTGAAGATGCTTGTAGATAGCAGGAACTACAACTTGCTCAAAATCTCGATTGAGATTAGAATCTACTCTGTTTTGCTCTACGCGAGCGCTTACCATTTTTCAGCTACTCCTTACAAATCTTGCTTACTGTTTACGTCGGCGACGCTTAGGGGATGTCCAAGAAATAAATTATCCATCTTGTGGGACGGGCGTCCTCGCCCGTTCTTTATTAGTGACGGGCTAGAAGCTCCGCAGTCGCCAGGGCGTGGGAAATCCCGAAGGGGCGCTGCTCTGGGTCCCACAAGAGAAAGGTGGTTATTTTTTTATTTGGAAGTCCCTAGGAGGAATCGGACATTTATCAAAGGGTCACTCACCGCGATTAGCTAAACAAATTCGCAAGCAATCATCTAATTACCGATTCATTATTAAACTGCATGAAAATTCGCTTAAGTAATTGCAAGGGAATATCTTATTTGAAATCGACAACAAAGTGATTGAAGATTTTGTGAGGAATAGGTTCAACCCGAATAGTAACTTTCATCCCTTGTCTAAAATTAGGCTTAAATCTCTACACCCTGCTTTCCCTAAATTCACTGACTACATATAGCGATTTTCATCCGAATGAGGTACGGCTTCATCAGCGTGCATCAGCGTGAAGGGTGCGGTTCCATAACTTTTTTGTGTATTACACCCAAATGATAACCGCTATAGATTTCAAAATCTTTCTTAAACAGTCCGCCTACGCGGACTTTGTTTGTATAGTAGCGAATTCCATTCGCCCAAAACTTTTAAAATATCCTCTGATAAAAACAACAAATGATAAGCCGTACCCAGCTTATCACCAAATTACAATATGCTATTCTTACGTATAACCGCTTCTAACTTAGCAGAAACTTTATCAATCCTTTGCTTGACTTTTTCAGGATCTATATTCTTCCAAATATCTATACTCATAAATTGTTTGTCATCTTTACTAATATCAGACATGGCACGCCTACAAATAATTGAACCGATACCTTATTCTTTACTTAGCATTTTTACAAATTTTAATAATTTCGGGTTCTTTCTTTTGGTGTAAGTTGATATTGTACTTACGTATACTATAACAGTCGAACGGTACAGGTTTAAACACCTAGAACAACATTCGCGGAAAGCTTTGCTAACGTAGGTACTATGAACCGTAAATCAACTGACGTGTAAAGCTGTGCTATCCGGTCAATCTCCATTTTTTCTTGGTTATGCTGTTTGGGCATATAAGGGTTGGGTAGGTGATGGACAGTAAAAAACGTCAAAGAATTACTCAGCTTATTCGCACTGATACCCAGAAAATATTTGATGGCTTTGGTGAAGTGGTAGCCGAAGATTTAAGCAAATACATAAAAGGGAAAAAGAGAGCCAAAGCTGTAAATCGTAAATTAAATGAATGGAGTAAGGGAGAATTACAAAAAGCATTAGATGAAATTTCTATTCGCAAAGGCGCAAAGGTTACATTAGTCAATGCCTGTTATACTTCACAGGTCGATCATCGTAATGACACGTTACTAGGGAAACGTATTGCAGATCGATTCTTCACCTTTGATGGGGAAGTGTCGCAGGCAGATAAAAACGCAGCGCTCGTTATCCAGAATCGTGCATCTGACTTTCAAATAACTCGTTTTATGAAGAAGGAACAGGTACACAAAATCTTGTTAGAGAGAACTGCGTCATTCCTTGCCGAGCGTGGTCATAGTTTGGAGTCCTCTGTCTCAATGGGATGGTTGGATGAAAAACATCTCAAGCAAGGTAAACCGCCAAGGCGTAGGCGGTAGGGTCTAGATACGGTGTCCTAAGAGAATTGATTTGTTTGACCAACAAACCAGTTACTACCGTCAATCAGACTGCGAAACAAATGAACAATCGTTTTATTTTGGGGTTTACTCCGATTTACTGCGATATGTTGTTACGCCACCTTATCAGTTAATCAATCTTTTATGGAAGAGTGGGTCACTCAAATTAAGCAGTGGCTCGAACAAGGAACGCAAATTTATTTTTTTGTTCACTGTCCTGTAGAAGAGAAGTCACCCAGTACGGCACGTTACTTCCAAAAATTATTAGAACAAAATCGTGTAGAAGTTCCCTCTCTACCTTGGAATACTCTCGCTCGCGCCCCCAATCAACTGAATTTGTGGTAATTACTCCCTGGGAGTGCCATTCGATTACCTAAACACGTAGGGTGGGCACTGCCTACCAACAGTGAATGGTGGGCAGTGCCCACCCTACTACGTATTTAACAGGGGTTGCAGGGGAGGAAAAAAAGGCAAAACCCGACAAGTATTGTATCCCGATGGGCAATTATATTTCTGACTAAATCAGACAATTTAAGAAAATCCTTTTTAAAAATAAGTCAATTTTCCTGACTTTTTCATACTGTCATTTTGTCAGGAAAAACTTACTTTTAACTTATAGGGTAGCGACTACCCAAAATCGTTATTTTTGTTAATCAAATTAAGAGATACGTCTGATGTTAACACAACAAAACAAGGAAATTGCTCGAGAATTCTGCTACCAGACTTGGGGAAAGGGAAATCTGGCAGTAGTAGACGAACTTGCTAGCAGTGACTTCAAAGTTTATTACCCCATACTCCCTGAAACATTAGATCGTGAGGGTTTTAAAGTATGGGTTGCTGATACTCACACGGGATTGCCAGATCTAGAGTTTACGATTACGGATGCGATCGCAGAAGGAGAAAAGGTTGCCATTACCTGGACTGCTCGAGGCACTCACAAAGGCGAAATAAAATTGCTCAATCTCCCTCCAACATTTAAGTCTGTATCGTGGGGTGGAATAAGTATTTACCGCATTGTTGAAGGTAAGGTTATTGAAGAGCAAGGACAAGAAGATGTATTAGGAGTTTTTCAACAACTTGGTTTAATTCCCACGTGATAATTTTGGTTGTATCGTTGCTTTACAAATGTTAGTCGTCTCGCCTTTCGACATTTGTATTCCCATAATTTTGTCTATTGTTTCCTCTAACACAAGCCCCAGCACCAGCATAGGAGGGATCGGCGAAAACAGCTAGGGTATTATACTCTGGCGCACCTTCTCCGTAGTTCACTCGGAATGTGTACAACTTTCTTTGTCCTTGCCTTTCAGTGACTACAGTCAGAAGTGAGGAGTTTGTGTTGGGAAGCCCAGGAATGTTCAGTTTTTGAATTCGTCTGAGGTGAATAACGCTTGCTGCTGAGTTTTCACAATCTCCTCCTGAGTCTTGTTGACCGAATTGCAAGCACATGGGACCATCAAAATCTAATGTAACTTTTGACGGGTCATCTAACCAAACTTTTTTTATTGTTTCTCCTGCTTGAATAAAGCTTAGGTTAGTCCCTTGCTGAAACCAAACTTTGATGTCGGGTATTGCGCCTCCTAAACCTTGCGCTTGGCAGGAAAATATGGAACGCAAAACAGCGTTGTTTGCTAAAGCACTACTTGCTAGCAATATCATTGCGGCTGAGAAAAAGAAGGGTATTAGAGGGAGTAAATAAGGATTGTGTGGGGTGTTTTTTGGAATGTTAGTGTTGTCGTTCATAATAAATTTTTGGGTTTTGAACCGCTGATGAACGCTGATGGACGCGGACGTTTTTTTGTTATATTTCTCTTTGGAACGGGCAAGGATACCCATTCCACAAGAAAATGCTGTGGTTTATTCACTTGAAAACTCTAATTAATGAGGTTTGCTTATGAGTGTGGTAGTCATTAAAATGATGTTGCTCGATTGACTCTAACTTCCATTTTTGTGCCTGCTGCCATCCACCAAATATTGGTTCTTTGCGCTCTTTGGGATTGTGCCTGTTGGCTGCGTCGTAATATTTCGGGAACGATGGATCTCATACCTCCATCTGCGATCGCAGCAGCGATATTGTCTTGGTTCTCATCCTCACAAATATAATCGCGTTCTCCACTATTACCACCATTTAGATACTCATAGCTACACTTTCTCCTTGGACGATTAATGATTTCTCCCGCCTTTTGAGCGCCTCCAAAGGCAAATACCATTGCGTCCCGCCCGAAGGATGACCCTCCTTTACCGGTATACTGGGTAGCAACTGGAGGTCTACCACCAGCACCTGTAATTGTCAATGTATCTGGCGACACAGGTTTTTCTATACGATCGCCATTTTCTTGCCAGATAACTTTATCCACATTAAGGTCTACTAACCCGCCTTCAGAAATAGAACTTATCTTAGTATGTAGCTCAGCGTTTGCTGGTATGACGACTGAACCATCTTCGGCTTTTAATGGTTCCCTCAACTGCACCACAAATATTTCGTTACTGCTAGTGCTAGTGTTCTCCCGACCTCTACTGATGGCTCCATATAGACCTTTGACCAAAGTAGCCTTGGCAGTGCTTCCTACGACTGTAGATTTGGTTGCTTTGGTTCTTCTCTGTGCGATTAGGTTACCTGTAGAGCTTTCTGGAGTAATTCTCACGGGCGGTCTGGGAGTGGTCAGAGGTTGGGGTGCTGGTATATCAGTAGGTTTGCTGGCAACTGTTGAATTATTGGTGTTTTGATTATCAGGAGTCGAAACTTGACCGTAGCTACCGAGTTTTGCTAATCTCGCCCACTCCTGAAGGGGATCTGGTGTTGCTGGTGGAGCAAATTCTACAGATGATTCAAGTGGGGGTGGAACTGGTGGTACGTTCGTGGGTAAAGGGTTTGTTCTGGCTACAACTTGCGGTACTCTCACGGGGCGATTGACTGTTACAATGCGATCGCGATAAACAGTTCGCACAACGGGTGGTGCTGGTATCCTTTGTACTATTACCCTTGGTTTCTCTCTGGAAGAATCTCGCGCTTCCAACTGTGGATTCGCTCTTGCAATTCGAGAGGTTTCTGGTCTTAAATTTCTGAGTTGTTGTTGTGCTGCTTTGACTGCTAATACTTGTTCGGTGAGGGCAAGTTTCGATTTTAGTGCTTCGTTTTCCCTTTCTAGTTGCTCTAAACGCGATTCTGGTTTCGGCTGTGGCGGCGCTGCCGGTATCGCATTACGATTTTGACTGATGGGTTTATTATTTGTACCGCTCATTAATTGGGTTAAAAACGTTCCAGCAACGACAACCAGAGCCAAAGTCGCAGCTCCTACCACGCCTAATTTTGCGAAGGGATTGGATGATAAGGGTTGCTTCGTTTGCAGTTCTTGTGGTTCTTGCGGTTCGGGGAGTGATGGCTGTCCTGTGGGAACTGAATTCTCATTAGAAGAAGATGGAGATTCTTCTTCTAGACCAACTAATCTTGCCATCCGTGCTTCTAAATCCGAAGCGTCTTCAGGTTGAAAATTCTCCGAATTGTAAGGCATATCTTCTGAACCATTGAAAGATTGAGATGGAGTTTGATATTTAGTCATTGTATTTTTTATATAAATATCTTTACTTTAAGAACACTTTCGCTCCGTCATCTCACATATATTGTATATTTCTAGCTTGGCTTCGCCGAGGCGATGCACTGCCAAATCTAGAGGAAGTGGAACTTTGGGTAATGATGTTGCTTGTTCGTCTATTGCCTGAACTAAAATTTGTTTCCGAAAAGAAGTTGCGTTTCCTATGGGGTCAGCACTTGTAAAAACGATGTGATTGCCAATTATCTCTACCTTCCACTTGCCATTTTCACCCTCAATCTTTGTCGGTTCAGAAATTCTTTGTACTACTAGTACGGATTCAGTTCCTTTATTGATATTTCCTGCTTGATTTTCTGGAATTAATTTTTCAAGTTCTGGCTCGAACCTTCGCTGTGCTTTACCTTCTAATAATTGAGAACTTAATTGCCAAACTGTTCTTGGGGGTTGTTTTTGCGACCAGGTTAACATTAAGGTCATGCTTTCCCCGACAAAGCGTCGAATTGTCTCTGGATTTCGCTCTAAATTTTGTTTGGGATCTACTGTTATGGCACTACCATCAGCAAGTTGCACCAAACTTTGAGTTGTATTTCTCCGATTCAACTGTTGTAACATCGAACCATGAAACAGAAGCACTAACAAAGCTAACAAATTTAGACCGAATGTTACTACTGCTAGTAGTGGTAGTATGTTTGTTTTTTTGTTTTCTTGTTTGAGTAATTGCATTAGTTATTTGTCATTTGTTAATAGTTCTTGTGCTTATACCAATTTTCTCTGAAGCCGTACATTATTTTTACCCCTCCTAACCTCCCCTTAGAAAGGGGAGGGAACTGAATTTCCTGTTTCCCCTTAGAAAGGGGAGGAAACTAAATTTCCTGTTTCCCCTTAGAAAAGGGAGGGAACTGAATTTCCTGTTTCCCCTTAGAAAAGGGAGGGAACTGAATTTCCTGTTTCCCCCCTTTACAAGGGGGGATTAAGGGGGGTAAGGAGAGGTGCGTGGTGAGGTTCTTTCTATGCATCTTCATTTGAAAACGGTATTACCTATTTACTAAGAATTATTTTTTTAAACTTGTCTAATACTAAAAACTTTCGTTTTATCTAGTAAAGCTTTCGGAATTTCCTATATTTTCTTGACAAGAATTGTTTCCTGTTGAACCTCCATATCCATCTAGCAAACACAAATTACGTATTTCGGATATCTCCATCTTTTCATCACGTATTGCGTAGACTGCTTTTTGCAAATCTGTCATCAAATCTGCTTGTGGATATGCAAAAGTATTGACTGCTTTCACAATCACATCTTTATTAAAGGGAACTATGACTTTTCTATCTTCTTGAAAACGCTTCTTTTGAACGAGATCCGCAACTATACCAACTCGCCACAACCCTGGTTCTATTTTTTCCGGACGAGAAACTTGTTTGATAATTAACTGTCCTGACATAGCTTGACTGGGGTTGTTAGAGAAAACTTCTAGTGGAGTTAGGTCTGCAACTTGTCTTAAAAAATCTGCTCGTAAATCTTCTGATAAGGCAAAACTAGCAATCCAACTGCTTGTGGCAACTTTTTTACTATAACCTTGTGGTGCTTTAATAGATATCCCTTGGTCTGGTATAGGTTTTGTTGCTTGTTCTACGGTTTGTACTGGTAGCGAGCCAGACCAATTAAACAGGGATGTCATCGTATTACTGACGAATTGGCGGATTGCTTGTGGTTCTCGTTCTAAATCTTCAGCTTCACTCAGAGCAACTGGTTTACCATCAATGAGTTGTACAAAGGTAGGAGATTTTTCCAAACTGAGTTTGCGAATAGTCAATCCTTGAACGACAAGTAGAAATACCACGAATAGATGTAAACCGAAGGTAACGAGGGCAAAGGCTCCCAAAACACTCCCAGTTCGTTTTTGTCTTTTTTCTAGTAAACTTACCATTGATTCATCCCCTTCCCAATCTCCCTATCAAGATCTTTTTGTGGTAGCCTCTCCTGTTAACTTTTTTTCATTGTCGGCAATCCGAACTACTTGGAGTTAGTCTTTATTATAGGTATACAATCCAACCTAACGCCATACCGATTCGATCCAAGATTCTGGAAATATGATGTAAACTTTGCGATCGCCCTTGGCGCAAGCCGTACCCGGCTTATCGCACCCTCAGACACTAGCACCCTAAACCCTGTCTCTCACTAGCGCTGCTGTATTCCCAATGGCGTTAAACACTGCCAATCCCCCAACACCAGCCAAAACCAAAGATAAAATTGGTGCTAAAATTCCCAAAAAAATGATAAACCACATTAAATCTGGATCTGCACTCAAATCTTCTGCGGGTCCGTTCATAATGACCGCCGCCGTTAACACAGCGATAATACTGAATGAAATTTTAGCAATTCCGGCAGATAAAAACCCTGTTAGCCAAGCAAAGATTGGTTTACCCGCTATAGGTAGCAAAGATCCACCTACCGCTAGAGGTCCCAATACTGCTATCAGAAGCATCGTTGATTCTATCAGATTCTGGAAAGCAAATTGCAAGGAAATTAAAAAACTTTTGATACTCGTTTGTACTGTCGCACCCACGAGAGAGTTTAATGCAAGTTCTGGTTCAGTTCCTGGATTATCTATAACTAAATTCACTTTGGTTTCTAGTCTACTTATCCAAGTTTTATCACCATATAAACTCCTATACTCCGCCCACAGATAATCAATTTTCTTCTTAGCTTCTGTAAAGCATTGAGTTTGCTGTATGCCAGTTAGTGTTTGACAAGGACGCAAGTAAGAGCCAACAATTTCTTCAGCAATGCTCAGATTTAAGGCTTGTTGATAAGTTTGATTGCTGTCGCCTGCTTGTACGACTTGCTGATTCACAGTATTGATAAAATTCCGCAACCCTAGTGTCAAATTCGATAGTATGGTTCCATTTCCAGGATTAGCTAACAGTATGACTACAATAAACGGCCAAATCAAAGCTGAGAGTGGTCGAGAATATTCATTATCTAAAACATCCCTCAACCATTGAATCATAAAAAACAGTAAAGTCCCGACTGCAAAAAATATCCCTAAATTCGTCAGCGAACCATACAAATTATTACTGGTATTATTCTGTAATAAATCTGCCCATTGATTGTTCCAACTCTCAGCAAGACTTTGTGTAGTCGTTGCGCCTCCGTTGAGGATCTCATTAACAACAATTTGTGCAAAAACGTTCAAATTTGTCATTTGTCATTTGTCATTTGTCATTTGTCATTTGTCACTGTTAATCCTAACTCCTAGCAAATCTGCTTGAGACGTTGCTCTTACAAGCTGAGCCGCCTCAGCAGACGCATCAACTCTTCTAGCGCGATTAGCTTCTTCCATTTGCTGGGAAATGTTTGCTAAATTCAAGTTAGAGTATTGCTGAAACTGGTTTCCTTGTAATGTTAGCCCAAGCGTTTCCCCCAACATTTTTGATTGCTCGCGCTGAATTATGAGGCTTTGTAACTGTAAATTTGCTTGCTTTGAATTCTGACATAAGGCTTGCTGATTCTGCTGCAACTTCTCACAAGCAGTATTTACAAATTGAGATATTATATTTTGTTGGTTTTCTTCAACACTTTCTACAGCTTTCTCAATCCTTTCCACAGAATTCTCAACATTTTCTAACTTCGCTTTTGACCTTTCTTGTCCCCGTTCGCCCAAAACGCTTTCCACTACACCACGGGTAATTTGGCGCTCGATTTCATTAGCAGCTATTGTTGATTGTACCCCTGGATTGTTCTCAAAAGTGCCTGAAGAATTATCAAATACTTGTTCGCGAAAGCGATTTCCTGCTGAAATTGGGTTAGGGACTCTACCTTCTTGAATGTAATTAGATGCAGAATAATCGATCGCTGCTTTTATTTCTGATTCTACAACTCTTGCAGGATTCGGGATATTATCATAGTTATTGCCGGGATAAGTTTCATTTCCCAAATAAGACTGTAAATCTCTCGCGTACTCTTGAAAATCCACCCAAACTTTTCCTAATGATGGTTGGGAAAATTGCGCCATAGCTGGTAACATTCCTAGTAATGCCAAAGAAGAAGCCAAAATCATAGTTTTTCTCATAAATCTGCACCTAGAAAAAAGAAATTTAGTTTAAAAAGTTTTGGGCGAATAGAATTCGCTACTATACAAACGAAGTCCCTCCGGGTTCGCCAGTCGCCTACGGCGGGAAACCCGCCTGCAGGGCTGGACTCACCGCCTGCGCGGACTTATGAAAAATAAAGAGTTTCAAACCCACGCAGGTGAGTTTCGCCTGTATAGCCGCGAATTCTATTCGCCCGGTTGGTAAGATCTCAGACATCTTCTTACGATCCCCTTAGCGAAGCTACTAACTGACGTGCGAAAACAGAAATTGCTTCATACTTATCACTGTAAAGCTGCATAGTTTCTGTACGTGCAGATTGTTCGTGAGGATTATTTGCCACAACTGCTAATTGTTCAAATCCAGGATAATAACGACAGAAAGTATAAATCCCGTTGTCATCTAGCAACCATTGGCTGTAAACGCCTTCTTTGCGGGGGAAAAAACTTTCTGAGGCATTGCGAACGATAATTTCACGGGGATATTTTAAAATATTCGTGAAACTATCTACCGCTACGGGTTGGATGCGACCGATCAATCGCGTTGACAGGTTTTGTAAAATTTTAGATGATGCTTTGGATTTGGCAATGGTATCGGGGTCTTGTGCTGATAAAATCACTCTAATACCAGCCTTAGCACCGTTGGCACAGATTCTTCCCACCAAGCTAGCAATTTGCTCAAACTCAAAGAGAATTGGAGCCTCATCGATAAAGAATATTGAAGATGGGCTGCTTAAGGCGCGTCGCAATGCTGCTGAATATGCACTTAAGGAGAGTATTGCTGCATCTTCATTATCGGAGAGGTTTCTCAGAGCAAAAACCAATAGGGGCGCATCGGTTGGGAAGCTAGAGGGGGCGGAAATTGCTTGTCCTACTCGGCTTGAAAGCCAAAATCGCAAGCGCAAATGAATTTGGTTGAGTGCATCCTCAACTCTACCTCCTATGGAATCTAGCTGTAGATGTTCTGGGGAGCAGAATATGAGAAAATCTTGTAGGGTAGGGGTTTTCTGCCAAGCTTGTGTGCCAAATCCCTCTTCTATAGCTTCTTTGTAGCGCTGCTTGATACCTTCATCAGTAAAGAACGCTCCTAATGCTAAGTTGAGAATGGATCGCACTGTTTGTGTCAGGAGTTGATTTTCTGATGACGATCCTAAAATCATTGTCATGAGTGCTGATTCTAGGAATCCTACGTAATCAAGCATACGATCGCGCTGTTCGTCTCGTGAGAGCGATCGCAAATCTGGTTGTTCAAACAAGTTATTCGATTGTTTGGAAATATCGAAATACGCCCCGTTTCTCCCCATAAACTCTGTATAGTCGGTGAAGGTAGAAGTCCCATCCGGCTTGGGGTAATCCAACGCTACCACAGGAATATTATGTGCTAAAGCTTGAGTTAAAATACCCGATACCAATACCGATTTACCAGCACGAGTTGTGGCAAACAGTGCTAAATTTTTATGTTGATTAAACAAATCTAAATGAACGGGTGTTCCCCCTTCTTCTGCTATCAACTCAAAGCCTCGTTTATCTCCTGCTTTGGTTAGTGTTAAAGGCATTAATCCTTGCACTTCACTTGTCAAATAAAGCTGGCGACGGTTGAAAGGTTTTGCTAGCAGTCCCTCCCATACTATAGGTAGTGTTTGCAACCAAAGTTTCCAAGCGTACTCTGTTTCTCTAACAACTTGCGCCGGACGTTGAAAACAACTTTCTATATACTTTGTCGCCTCGTCTAACTTTTCAAGATTTGGGCGATGCACGAGAAGAGCTACAGATGTATAGATTGGTACTGCGCCTTCATACAATTGCTCTTGCGCCGCCACCGATTTTCTCAGCTTTAATTGAGCATTAACATCAATAGTTTTGCTTTTTTCTTGAGCTGTCAATGCTGTGATATTGGACTGCTTCAGAACCCTTTGCAAAGTTGTTTTGACTAAAGCAGGGTTAGCAGCACTCAACTGACAAAAAATTTCTGTATCAACAACTGTTTCTCTTGCTAGCAATTCCCATAAATAGCGTAGTTGAGCGGACTTATTCAGCCAACCACCGGGTTTTTCTAGAAACGTCATCACGCCGACGTAATTGTTGTTAACATGAACCCAACGGCGATCGGCACATGGTACGCTAGACTCCATTAGCAATGTTGTACTGTGGAGATTGTCTATCAACAATTTGGTACTTGCTAAGTCTGAATAAACTTGTTCGTGCAGTCCGTTTTCATCTAATATAAGTAATTGAGGAATATCAATGGGTTGCGTGTCATTAAATCGCTTCCAGATTTCCTGCCAAAGTTCAACAGCAGTCAAGGGCTTAATGCTTAATCCCATTTGGTTAGAGAGAAGCTGTTCCCAACGACGAAACCCTTCTTTGTAAGCAGTGGCGATCGTAGCTTCAGTCTGCTCGTTTCTGACATCTACGAAATCACCTTTGAATTTTAACCACCACTGTTCCCCTCTTGCCAAAAGTTTCTCTATCCAATCATTCGTTGCCGCAGCGCTTGGTTCAACGGTATACGTTACATACATTCGGAGAAACTTTGGTTTGCGGATACCAGCACGAGTCAGTTCTTTAATACGAGCTCGTTCTGCCATCAACAAATATTTTATATCTGGTGATGGAGCGCGTTTTATCAGAGATGTTAGTTCCTGTTGACGCTGTTTATCAGAACTAAAAGACCCCATGTGAAAGGTAATTCTTTCTTCCCCTGGGATGTCTTTTAACCCAACCTCAATGTTATTACAAATGGTCTCAATTTGGTCTGTTGTTAGGGTAGTATGAATACCTTGGCATTCAAAGCCAAAAACAAAGCAAAATTTATCTTTCTGAGTACCTTTTGTCAAAACATAAGCGCCAATATCCCGACTATCGAGCGCAACACGTAACATTGTCGCTAAATGTAGGGCATCTTCAAAAGGAGTGAGTCTACTTTCTCGACCCGCGATGCCTACGCTTTGTTTTCCTATTTTTTCTTTCATAATGAGATTCTAGAAAACTTTTATAACGGGCGGTGCCTCTCGTCCAGGTCGGAACACCTATAAACTTACTCAGAAATCGCCAACTTCTACCCCCTGTTAAGATCCACCAAGTTCCTATCCCCCAACCTGCAATTAAGATTGTCCACAACCATTTTTGCCATTCATCTCGAAATGCACCTCCAAAAAAGCCGTTGATAATCATGTAGGAGAGAAGGGCAATAATCGTCCAAGGGAAAATTTGATCGGCGGGAATTGGTCCTAGGGAAGGTTGACTTCCTAGAATTTGGTTGACGGGTCGAAATTCTTTGTCTCTGTCATCAGCCATAACATTTTCCCCTACTTAGCCAATGATAAAGGATGTCAACACATCAGCTATGGTAACAGCAATAACTACCAGCAGGGGCGTTCTAGCTACAACTTGCCAATCTTCATCTTTACGAACCGCGTTAACAACTCCAATGAGGGCAACAGCAATATAAAGTAAATATAATGCACGTATAACATTAAACACCAAACTTACGGCATTTGCGGTTCCGCTTCCTTGTGAAGAACCTTGAGTTAAATTGTTTTTGAAAAAGTTTTCCGCTTTGCCAAAAAATTGAGCTGCTGCTGGAACGCTGAAGTAGTCTATCCAAAAGAAGCTAAGAATTGTAGCGATCGCCAGAGTTTGCAAAAGAATTAACCAATGTCTAGATAAATGTGTCTGTTGCGCTATTTGTTGAATGACTGTTGTTGCTAAACCAATAAAAAGCAAGCAAAGCAGTAAAACAGGGCTTTTCCAACAAATAACAGTCAAGAAAACAGCACAGGTAAGTAAAAACGGTACAGACGCAAAGAAGTGAGCGTACCAACGTGTCACCCGACCGAATGATTCTTTTTGAAAATTTTTTACAGACATGGACGAATTTTCCCAACCTTTCTATTAGTAACGACTTGCACGCTGCTGCACCTTATTTGGTAGTCTACCCTTCAATTAAGGCAGACGTCTGACTCTGCCAAGTAGCATGGCATTCTTTTGCTTGTATACTAATATACATTAAAAAATCAAACAGGAAAACTGGTAAACAATATAACATACCAAGAAAGAATTTTTTTTCAGGATAGATGTCTTGTCTATTTTAAAACAACTATTCAATAGTTAAGATGGGAGATATAACTATTGGACATAAAATCGAAAAGAATCGTCATAGACGGGAACATTTCAATTTTGTCAAAATACCTGGCAAAATAGAATTCGCAGCTATACAAACAAAGTCGCAAGACAAGGACTCATTTAGTATGGATCGTCAAGCTTTGTTTGAACAGCTTACAGCTGTTTTCACCTAAATGAACCACATCGTTTGTAAGGGCGCAATGCCTTGCGCCCCTACATCTGTGGTCTATTTACCTGAAAATGGCTGTAAAATCTTTCTCGAAAATCGTCTTAGGGATATCCAAGAAATAAATTATCCATCTTGTGGAACCGGCGTCCTCGCCCGTTACTAATAAAGAACGGGCGAGGACGCCCGTACCACAAGAGAAAGTTGGTTATTTTTTTATTTGGAAGTCCCTTATGAAAAGTGGGTAAGATGTTCGTACCACAAGAAACCAAAATTTTTCCTCTTAATATTGTGTCAATTTATACAAGAAATACGACCAATTCACCAATTGGTCGTATTTTTAGTTATAAAAACTGCTTTTAAACTATGAAGTTATACTGTAATTTTCGTACCGTCAAACTTGGTAAAAGTGAAGCCATCAAATTTTTCATTATATCCCAGCCTTTCATCTCTAAGGATACTAATGGCAATCTCTTCTCCTATAGCCAAACCAGTTGAACCATCCGATCGCCAATGGATACCACCAAGGTTGCGACCAATGGTATAGTTAGTTGCCAGTTTATTCAACTCACCACCCACTGTCAGTGGCGGTCCCTCGTAAGGAATTACTTTTGTGGGATCTTTGGGATCGGGGACTACAGGATTGGGGAAGACAAAGTTCTCGTCAAAGAACGCTTTTAACAGTGTAATTGAAACACCAGCAGTAGCAGAAGCACCACCACTGTAAGAGGAATGGAACGGTGCTGCTTCTGGGTACGCATGGGGTAATAGATAGGTGCCAAAGGTGCTAAAGGTCTGAGATAAAGCTTTGGAATTCAAGATCTCGGAATCGATCGGATAATCGGTCTTATAGGTAAGTTTGTTGTAGATCAACCCAGCGTATGCTTCCGGACGCAGACGGCGATGTACATAATACTTCTGCCAGTAGGAAGCTCTGATTGCTCGCGAAGGAGCCAACAGGAGTAAGGCTTGATAATGTGCTGCAGCAAACGTGGCAGCAGAACCTATTTGAGTTTTTGAGCTAACATAGGGATTACCGGGATTCAAAGGTGCGTTAATACCACTACTTAAAATATTGAGGGATCCGATGTATGTAGGTCCACCAATATGAGCGTACTCACCCAGATCGCGAACAGTGGAGATATAACGGCGTATGGGGTCGTACCTAAGAGATCTGCCGGAACTACCTCCATTTTGCACGGTCAACCATTCATCGTAATCAATGAGGAAGTTTTCACCAGGTACCGCAGTACGAATCAGGGGCGAAATAAACTGGGTATTGAAAGGAATCTCTCGCAACAGAAACTGTGAAATGTAAGGACCGTCTAATATTCCAGGTGGAATAACGTATTTTGCTGTCCTACCTGAGGGGTCATTCGGATCGACATAATTGACGCTACCGCGAAACAGGGTTTGGGGAGTAATAACACCATTTTCTTTCGGTCCCCGGAATGCTGAAAGCTTGTTGAGATCTTCAACGGCTGCCAAGACTTTGGGATCGTTGGTGTTATTCTGGAACTCGTTAAAAGGCACTTCCCGTAGTAAAGCATGCCAGTAAAGTTCAACTGCCTCAGCAGCCTGTTCCGCACTATCCAGAGTTGGTGCTGGCGGAATCGCTATCTGAGCTGCGTTGAGCCCTTCTAAGCTGATTGCTAGTGGTCCTTGAGGGTTGACCAATTGTCGAGTACCACCCAAGATGATATTTTCAAAATCATTGGGGTTCTTCGTTGTCAGTGCTTTAATCAAAGAATTATAAGCTTCTAATTTGACTTCTCCACGCTCATCATGTGGTAAACCCCTAGTGTCGGTGGCAATTTTGTTGGGATAACGTTCTTCATCCCCGTTAGTTGGATGGGGGGGAGTGCCAAAATCAAGTTCAAGTTTTGCTGCTTGCAAGCGAACTTGATAGGCTTTCTGACTAAAACCTTCATAGTCGAAGCTATACTGTCCGGGCGTACCTTGTGCTAGAACAATATTTCCTCTTTTCTTAAAGGAAAAAGGTGAACTTATGACTCCTGTCACAATACCAGTAGCCGTAGCTGTCAATAAACCAGCACGACCCAGAAATGAACGTCTATTCAAACGACCTATGAATGAGCGCTTGCGGCTTCCAGCGATCGCACCTTTTTGTATCTCTTGTGAAGAAGTTTGATGGGAATTGGGTTCGGATGCCATTTTTGTTGTCTCCACACCTTAAGAAGTAAACTATGGAACTAAGCAAGTCACTACTATAACTTTGCAAAGACAGCATCTCTGCAAATGCTAAGCAGGCATCAACTGAGTTTATTGATGTCTGTTTGTAAAGTACTAAAAATTGATTGACAAACCGTGCTTTACGGTTGAATTATAATTTTGCACAAACAAGCGTGAAAAGCAATATTTTAGTGAAAATATTTATTAAATGCTTATTTAAGGATCGAGCGTTGAGTTCCCTGTTCCTTCTTTTCTAAGAAATTTGTATTTTTACCACTTAATGAGTAATTTGTCAATTCATTATTCTTGCTGTTCTCTGCGGTTTTAACAGCAATTGATGACAGCGATCGGTAATCATTACTCGATCGTAGTTGCGCTGTCTTCGCTAAAGCGCAACTACGATCGAGTAATGATTATTTGTGACCACTTACTTACTTATTTAAATGAACTGCAAAAGGGCGCAAAGAGAAAGGAAGAGAAATTGGTACTCTTGTAGCACCGAAGGGAGTAATTTTGGTTGTGCTGACCTACTTAAAACCAAGTGATACAGTTATAAATTCAGTTCACATCCTATCATAAATTATTATTTGTCAAGAGAAAGACCTAAAAAAATTTAGTTATTAATTATAAGATTACCTCTTCTTAACCTAAAAAGCATACATTCATCTTTGGGTATATAGTACACAAATTCAGTTTTTAAGACTCTTAAAAACTAAATCTGTGTATCGGCAGCAACTAGCTTTTAATTTGCTGAAAAAAACCAGAGTTTTCAGGAGTTTGACTTTGGAAAATTTCTGGTCATTTTGACAGCTTGCCTTGTAAGACAAATTTTATAAGGGTGAAAACTTAACTAAAGAGGAAACTTCTATCATGTCCAAGTTGGGTCGGAGACAAATACTGCTGTTCTTTGCAGGGACTGCGGGTGCTGTAGTAGTCGATCGCGTTTTAGGTGGTGCTAATATTGCACAAGCAAAAAACCCGCACCCCCTAAGTTTTACCCCTGTACGCTTACCGCATCCTCTCGAAATTTATCAAGACAAAAACAGTTTCTTGCCAGAGTCTATCGGTCAAGGAAAAATTCTGGATACATCTAATCTCAATCTAACCAGTTACAAAGTGATTGATGATGTCGTTGTACCTCCAGAGTACGAGCGTTACACGATTGTCAGTTGGGGCGATCGCGTCTTCCCCAACAAAGACGAATATTTTGGCTATAACAACGACTACACTGGCTTTGTTCCTATCAATGACAGTGATGATGAAGGCTACCTATGGGTGAATCATGAGTACGTAAGTTATCCCATTTCCCTCTTAGCACCAGAGACACCTACCAACTTAGCAGGTTACCCGACAGTTTTTGAAGATGTCATTGGGTTTTCTCTACCCTCGGAAAGAGGCGTTGCCTTAGACGGAGAATTTCTGTACAACCTAGGTGGCTCTATCGTTCGTATTCGTAAAGACTCCAAAGGTCGCTTTGTCGTTGTTAAAGGAGACCTTAAAAACCGCCGCCTTCACAGTCTTTCTGGATTGGGAATTAACAGCGAACGTCGCGATGGATATGAAAAAGTCGCTTCTTGGGGAAGCTTAAGCTATCAAAAAGGTGATGAGAATTACCTGCTCGGTACCGGATCTGCGGCACGTGAAGTGTTTCCTCTCAGTTCAGACGGATTAGGTAACAGAATCATTGGCACGGGATATAACTGTTCTGGTGGTACAACTCCTTGGGGTACAATCCTTTCTGGTGAAGAAAACTTCCAAGGAAGTACAGAATTTTTTGTGGGTGTGACAGAATCAGTCAAACCTGATGGAACTCAAACAGGTTACACCAAAGGAACTACTGGCGAGACATTTGGTCTGGTTGGAGAGAAATACGGTTGGATTGTAGAAGTTGACCCCGCAGATCCCAACTTCCGTCCGCGCAAACACACTCAATTAGGTCGTTTCCGCCATGAGAACGTTGGTTGTCGTGCTGAAGCTGGCAACAAATTAATTGCTTATTTAGGCGATGACAGACGTGGCGGACACACTTGGAAGTTTGTGAGTGAGGGGACTATTGGTTCAGTCACTGACAAGAGCAACAGCCAATTGTGGGAAGAAGGAACTCTTTATGTGGCTCGTTTTAACCCAGATGGTAATGGTGAGTGGATTGCTTTGAACTTAGACACGCCAACGAATCCTATTTTACCATCGGTTATTTCTTCTGTAGAATTTAACGCTTTGGGGTCAGCGCAAAGAGATGGTCTGTTAAAATTACCCAGACGTAATGGCATTGCTGGAGAAACAACAGATGGTGGTGCTTTTAACTGCGATCGCAAAAACGAAGCTACAGCTTTACCCGCTTATCAAAATAAAAAGCTTTCTGACTTCTACACCAGTCAAGGTGCGCTTCTTAGCGACGCCTTCTTAGCTGCTAACTTAGCTGGAGGAACACCCACAGCCCGTCCCGAAGATTTAGAAGTGCATCCTTACACCAAAGAAGTATTTATTTCTTATACAGACGGTGCGCCAGGAAGCGATGGATATCCAGATTCGCGGATTTTTCAAGTTGCCAAGTTAAATGCCGCAGTCAATGCCACCCAACAGTCTGGAGGGCTTTACAAGATTATCGAAGATAGTAAAGACGGTACAGGTACCACCTTCCGGTGGGAGAGATTTAAACAAGGTGGGGAAGATGGTTCTGAGTCAGGCGCTGGTTTCGCTAACGTAGATAACTTGCTTATCGATCCTAAAGGAAACGTTTGGGGTGTCACAGATATGTCCACTGACACTCACAACGGTTTTGGTCTTGGTGCTAATCCAACTCAAAACACAATTAACCACACAGCAACTGGCAACGTTTCTACCTTTACTGGTGTATTCGGTAACAACTGGCTGTTTGTCATTCCCACCAAGGGACCCGACGCGGGAACAGTTATCCCCTTTGCTTACGGTCCAGTCCGTTGCGAAATGACCGGACCAACTCTTGTAGGCGATACACTAGTTATTTCCGTACAGCATCCCGGTGAAAACGTACCAGTTAACGATGGGACTCAACTGAGCCGTACTATCGAATTGCTAGATTTGAATGGTAACACATTCAACCAGACACGTACATTACCTCGCGGTAGTAGCTGGCCTAGCAACATTCCTACTGAATATGGTGGTGAAGATAACGCCACAGGTGTACCCCGTCCAACAGTCATTGGTATTCGCCGTAAGGATTCCAAAGGCAAATTTTTCTAATCAGATTTACCCCCCTTAGTCCCCTCGATGGATTGGGGGGAGATCCATTATTCGCCAACAGCGTCCTTCAAGGAAAGAGGCTTCAAATCCCAATCCTAACGTTAATTAGAGATAATTTATAAAGTAGGTTGGGTTGAGGAACGAAACCCAACATTTTATCGAATTAACGAAACCCAACATTTCATCGAATTATTGAGTGTCATATCGTTTTACCCAACCCACACAATACATTTGGCGGTTTAAGATTTACTTTATAAATGACCTCTTAAAGACCCAAAAGCCCTATTAACAAAGCTACAGGTGCTATAAGTAATAGCCACATAGTCCAGTGCAAACCATACTGTTGAGCAACTAAGCCAAGCACAAGCGGCATTAAACCACCCACTAAACCAAACAAGTTGCTTAGCGTCATGACTGTACCACTCTGCCTGGACATCGCTGTGTACAGCTGTCCTTGTAGAATTGAGTACCAACCCGAGTTAAACAAACCCAGGAAGCCAAGAATAACCAATTTGATATTGATATTGGGTACAACCAAAAAAACGGGATAAAGACACAAAACAACGATCGCACTGAACTTTAAATAATCTAATCCCCGCACTCGTTCTAGTAAAGGAATCAGGAAAAAATCTCCTAACAAACCAACTCCCAACCATACACTGACAGCAAAAGTTGCCAGTGTATTGGGAGAACCGACGACGTCCACAAAGTACAGTGCCAAAAACCCACCCAAAACATCCAGCATTAGATTTGAAAATTCCAGCAACGTCAACCAACGAAGTACTTCTGGTCGTTTTAATGCTGCGATCGCATTCCGTATCCCATCAATAAAACTGCACGTTGGTTCGTCATGGGAAAACGTTTTTTGAATAGCGATTGAGCTTTTCCACAACATTCCTAATGTAAGAACGGTTAGCACACTCAATACTAGAAACACGCTTCGCCAAGTTTGATGTAATGCGATCGCACTACCCAAAGCCAACGGTCCGACTACATTTCCAAACGAACCAGCTAATGCCCAACGTGCCATATTTTGCTCGTGACGTGTTGGTTCGATGTCCATCAAGGTGGCTTGAGAAAGACTGACAAAAGAACCGGATGCTGGATAAAACAGCACAAAAGCCGTTAATAATAACGGAAAGTTATGACTGAAGGAAATGAGTTGCAATGCGATCGCAAAAACAACACCGCCGCTTAAAATTAACGCTCGTCGCTGACCGATATCTCCTAATATGCCTAAAATTGGTTCTATCAGACTACTAATAGTATTAGGTATAGTTAGCAACATTCCAACCTGTACATAGGAAAGATGCAGGTCATTGCGAATCAAAGGCCAAGCTGCACCCCTGACTCCATCTACAAGCTCATCCAAGAACTCAATCGACAGAAAAATTGCAGTTAATAAAATTACAGCCTTGGTAGTTTTATTTTTACCCTTAAACAACATCAGGTGATTCTCCCATCCTCTCAATTTATAACCAGCGCAAAATTACGAACAGCGTTGGCTTTTGGAGGGGGAATCCACGAACAAAACTTTCGCCTTGTTTGTAAGGCTATCAGCTTGTTACAACTGAAAGTGACTGTAAGTTGTTTTTCAGGAAATTACCAAGGAGGAAAAATCATAAAACCTCATAGGAAACTCTGTAGTATAGTGTAGTGTATTACAAGTAGTGGTGGCAATAGGTATCGAAACAGTGGAGGTTACGATATGGATCGACTGACTCAGCGCAAACTCCTTTCAGCTGCCTGTCACGGAGCAATATTCTTGAGCTCAACTATTGTCTCTGTAGGTATTCCCATAGGAATTTTGTTAACGACTGAGGATTCAGTTGTTAAAGACAATGCTAAAGAATCACTAAATTTTCACATAAATCTATACATTTATGCATTTATCTTTGCATTGTTAACTCTTTTGATAATTGGTTTTCCATTACTTGCGATATTAATTATCGTTAGCATTATCATGCCAATTATTGCGATCGTTCGAGTCCTGGATAAACCCGACATACCCTATCGTTACCCATTCATTTTTCGCTTGTTTTAATAAAAAATCTCGTAGGGGCGCAAGGTATTGCGCCCTTACAAATGCTATAAAACCATTCTGAAAAAAGAACAGTAAATCTTAAACCGCCACATATATTGTGTGGGTTGGGTAAAACGATATGACTCTCAATAATTCGACGAAATGTTGGGTTTCGTTCCTCAACCCAACCTACTCAATAATTCGACGAAATGTTGGGTTTCGTTCCTCAACCCAACCTACTTTATAATTCGACGAAATGTTGGGTTTCGTTCCTCAACCCAACCTACTTTATAAATTATCTCTCAAATTAAAATAATATTAACTTCCCCTTTGTAAGAAATTAATGTTTGAGTGATATCTTGATCTCGACAAAGTTACTAATGATTTATGCAAGGGTAAAGGATGAATCATGAAACCTACCATAAGGTATGGTTTATGTTTCATAATTCATAATTCATAATTTATCAGACAGGGGCAAAAGGATGATAGATTACAGGGCTTTTGAAAGATTTCTGTACAGTCGAATCAAGCGACGTAACTTAATTATTGGAGCAGGAGCATTGACAGGTTTGGCGATCGCCAACCAATTTCCTCATCAACGAGTGCTGGCTCAAGTTCCATTCTCTAGCTATCCTTTTACACTCGGTGTAGCTTCTGGAGAACCATATGCAAGTAGCGTAGTTCTCTGGACTCGTTTAGCGCCAGAACCGTTAAATGGAGGTGGGATGCCATACATTAATGTACCAATTCGTTGGCAAGTGGCAACCGATCCCAACATGAGCCGGATAGTAGCACAAGGCACTGAAATTGCCATTCCAGAATTGGCTCACTCAGTTCGTGTTGTTGTTAATGGGCTAAAACCTAACACTTGGTACTGGTACAGATTTATCTCAGGGACAGAAGAAAGCCCAATTGGTCGCACGCGCACAGCACCCAAACCAGACAGTGACATTAACAAACTCCCTTTTGCTTTTGTCTCTTGTCAACACTACGAGCAAGGATACTACACGGCATATAAATATTTAGCGGAGGAAGACCTTCACTTAGTCGTACATACTGGTGATTATATTTATGAAGGGGGAATTACACCAGATCGTCCCAGACAGCACAACGGTCCTGAAATCACAACTTTAGAAGATTATCGCAATCGACACGCTCTGTACAAAACTGATAAGAACTTGCAAGCAGCACACGCTGCATTTCCTTGGATTGTCACTTGGGATGACCATGAGGTTGAAAATAACTACGCCAATGCTACTTCAGAGGTCGATGATGAACCAGACCAAGATCCCCAAGTCTTCTTACAACGACGAGCAGTTGCGTATCAAGCGTATTACGAGCATATGCCACTACGTCCCTTCTCTAAACCTGAGGGACCCGATATGCAAATTTTTCGTCGGCTATCCTACGGGAAATTAGCAACTTTTCACGTGCTGGACACCCGCCAATATCGTACAGACCAACCTTGTGGAGATGGGACAAAAGAACGCTGTCCAGAAAATCTAGACCCTAATGCCACAATCACTGGTAAGCGTCAAGAAGAGTGGTTGTACCGTGGATTGGATCGCTCTCAGGCTCAATGGAACATAATTGCTCAGCAAGTTATTGTTGCTCAAAGAGATTTAACACCTGGAGAAGGTCAGACTTTCAGCATGGATAAGTGGGATGGATATTACGCTTCTCAAAGAAGATTGCTCGGTTTCTTAGAACAGCGCAAACCCTCAAATCCAGTCGTTTTGACAGGTGATGTACATTCTAACTGGGCAATAGACTTAAAAGCTGACTTTGATAACCCAAATTCTGCTACTGTTGGAAGTGAGTTTGTGTGTACTTCAATTACTTCTGGTGGAGATGGTGCGGATTCTAGCCCCGCAGTTGAAGCTTATTTGCCAGACAATTCCCACATTAAGTTTTACAACGGTCAACGAGGATATGTACGTTGTGTGGTAACTCCTGCAAGTTGGACAACAGACTATAAAGTTGTGTCAGAAGTGACAACCCCATTTGGTACAATTAGTAATCGTGCTTCATTTGTGGTTGAAAACGGACGTCCTGGAATCGAAAAAGCTTAACTGTTTTTATCAACGAGTTTCTTACCGTAAAAGAGGGGAATGCGATCGCTCTTCCCTCTTTCACTGTGGCTATCTCCAATAATGCTTATACTGTCATTGATAGATTAATATTTTTCTAAAATTTGATGAATGTTCATTTATGAATGATACCGATCGCCTTCAAGCACTCTTAGCAAATTCCCCTGTTGGTATTGTATTACCCGCGATCGCTGAAATTCACCTTCCTAACTGGTGGCTGGCTGGTGGCGCGGTACGAAACACTGTATGGAGACAAATCTTTGGTGAAGACTGTCAGTTGGTTATCAAAGATTTTGATATTGCCTTTTTTGATGAGGGGGGCGATCGCTCTCAAGAACTAGCCGCTAAAACAATCCTTATGGAACAATTTCCCAATTACCTATTTGATATCAAAAATCAAGCTAGTTTTGCGCGGTGGCGTCCTGGTAACAAAACTTATGACAGTACAGAAGATGGTATTAAAAATTGGTTGCACACTGCTACTGCGGTAGGAGTTCGGATAAACACAGATGGGAAGTGGCAGTTTTTTACACCTTATGGTCTGGATGACTTGTTTAATGGTATCATTCAACCAACAACAGCACATATTTACAACCTAGATGCAGAGCGTAAAGCATCTGAGTTCTTGCAAAAATGCCCTTGCTTGCGAATGGCATAAAAACTCATAAAATTCTGATTTGCTTAATAGATTTTATGAAATGGTACAACGAACCGCTCTCTTGGAAGGATGAAAATGGTACTGTTACTGTTACTTCTGGAGCAAAAACAGATTTTTGGCGTATAACACATTACGGTTTTATTCGCGATCATGGAAATTTTTATTATCGAGAGGTTGCGGGAGACTTTAGCGTAAGTGTGAAAATTACAGGACTTTACCAAGTTTTATACGACCAAGCAGGAATCATGGTTAGATTGAATGAAAAAACTTGGATTAAGACTGGTATTGAATTCGTAAATAGCGTACAACAAGTCAGTGCTGTTGTCACGAGAGAGTTTTCTGATTGGTCAGTTGTACCATTATTGCAAAATCCTCCTTCTTTGTGGTTGCGTTTGTACAGAAGAAGCGCCACAGTTGAAGTGCAATACTCATTTGACGATCGAAATTACACCATGCTTAGGTTGGCGTATCTGACAGAAGTAGAAACGCTGCAAGTCGGTCTTATGTGTGCGTCACCGGAAAGAGAGGGATTTCAGGTCACGTTTGAAGATTTCAAAATAGAAACTTTATAGCAATCGTTTTTGATTTTTGAAATATATGTAGTAGGGTGGGCAATGCCCACCACATAATTCTATCGGTAGGCATTGCCCACCCTACAAAGATCGGTAATTTTAAAGCGGAAAGGGAGTAATATTTCTCGCTCGGGAACAATTGTTCATAAATAATTTTTTTGATACCGCTTGACTTTTGACTCCCTATATAGTAATCTTGTACTATAAAATTATTCAACAGAGCAAAATGTCAGCACCCCATTAATGGTTTGTCTCATAAAACCACTCGATAAATAATGCTTTACCATACCAGCAGGAGAAAAAATTTGAATGAAACTATCTAAGATAGATTTGAGCAATCTTGTAGCGATCGCTCACTCGGATGACTATTTGCAATTATTGATTGACCGAGGCGAAGAGTTTGAGTGCGTAGCTATTCCTGCACCAATACAAGCTTACGAAGGATTACAGCAACTGAATGCGATCGTTGCTGATTCTCCTGCACTTCCTTCATCACCAGAATCCATTGAGATGTTACCTGTAAGTTCATCCATGGCTAACGCTGTAGGATACGATCCAGACGCGCAAGTTTTGCAGGTTGAATTTCACAGTGGATCTGTCTATCAGTATTCTGGAGTAGAGCCGGACACTTGGGAAGATTTACACGAAACCGATTCCATTGGCAGATTTTTCAACGAAAACATTAGAGGTCGATACTCATCCGAACGCATAGATGACGAATATTACGCGGATGATTGTTATTAAATAAAAAAACATTAAAATCTTACGAGTTTTGGCGCTCCTTGCTTAAATCGCTAACTGCTAATTGCTCTTCATGAAATGCCATTAACAATTAGCGATTTTCCTCATATTACCTCTCATTTAGCTTTTCACAACCTTTAGTAACCAAAGGTAATTGAACGCTAACTTTAGTTCCTATGACTGGATTAGATTGAATGAATAATTCTCCACCATGAGCATTAACAATGCGTTTGACGATCGCAAGCCCTAATCCAGTGCCATTAGGTTTTGTAGAAAAAAATAACTGTGTCAGTTTTGAGAGGACTTCTGGAGGAATAGGCTCGCCATCATTACATACATTGATGCAAACGTTACCAGGAGACGAACTCTCTACTTGCCATTGAATGACATCTCCTGCTGAGACTGCCTCACAGGCATTGCGAATAATATTAATAAACACTTGTTTTAGCTTATCTCTGTCCCCAAAAATTTGGACTCGAGAGGATGCTGGGATAAATTCAATTTGACGTGATAGCGCTTCTGGCATCTCACGAATTGACACAAGCAACTCGCGAATAAATTCATTCACATCCAATTCATTCAGTTGCAGCACTTGGGGCTTGGCATAGAGTAAAATTTCACTCAGCAGCTTTTCCAGACGATTAGCTTCGCTAAGGGCTAAAGATAATCGCTCTTGAGCTGGTTCGGTCAAAATAGTTTTCTTAAAATACTTCAATCCCATAATGGTTGTTGTTAGAGGATTGCGAATTTCATGCACAATCGTCGCTGCAAATTCACCAATCGCTACTAAGCGTTCCTGTTCTACAAGTTTGGCTTGTGCTGCTTGCAGTTGAGCAGTCCGTTTTTCTACCTCAACTTCCAGCAGTTGATTAAATTGGCACTGTTTTTGGTAAAGATGATAGTGGTCGATCGCTGTCGCCGCACGTTCTGCAAACAGTTCTACAATTTGGATTTCTTCTTGTGTGAATTCCCTTGGTTGCCGATGAAAAGAGCAAACCGTACCGAATATTTGACCTTCGGGGGTTTGTAATGGTATTCCCAAATAAGCTCGATAACCTGGTGCAGGTTTGCCATACTCTGGATTTGCCACTGCATCCTTAACAGCCAATGAGCGACCATTTTGAATAACAGTGGCAATTAACCGACCGTGCAATGCATAAATACGAGGAGCATCTTCAGCCATTTCCAGACTACTGGCTAGGATAGTTTCAAATCCCTCTTGGCAAAAGGTAACAACCGTCCAATCTACTCCAATGAGTTCGCTAACTCCACAGGCAATATTATGCAAATAGCTGCCCAGTTCGCCAGTGCGATAGTTCAATGAAGATAACCGTGCTATTATTTGCCGCTCGCGCTGCCAAGGTTGTTGCAACAACATATCTTCATCATTAGCTTTGCTCATGGATGCTTGTTGCATGGTTTAGTAAAGTAAGTTTAAAAATTAAATGTTAAATTTTGGATTTTCCAGGTATTAACTCTGGATCGTTCCAGGAAATTGAAACGTATTATACTATATAAATTGGCTATTTTTGTAGCATTAATACGATCTGTTATATTAAATAAATGTAAATTTTGTTAATTATGAGTAGTCACAACCAAGGCTTTTGTTGGGATATTGAATATGATTGCTACTAATGAAAGGACTTTTCAAACATCCTCTAAGGAAGAAAGTTAAGATTTTGCTGAGAACTGTATGAGAACCTTCTAGACAAAATTTCAGCTTTCTGTGTATCAATCTTTAGAACCTCATAATTTTTTGACAAATTCTTCAAGTAACAATTAGTTTATAGTTCAAGTTAAAATTCCAAACTGATTGATTCTTGAGGTATTTTCACTTATGAAATTAGGATATTTATTAACACTGGTTTTAGCTAGTACAGTTACAGTTAGCTGTACAAAAGAAATTTCCCAGAATGAGTTGACCCAAAGTGGCGCTCCAGCAAATGAAGCAGTTCACGTATCATTCACTCAAGGAAAGTCTCAAAATGCAACTGCTATGAGTTCTGGTACATTTGTTTCCGGAGAACACGCAACTCAAGGCACAGTTCGCGTTACTAATAAAAACAGTAAATTAGTACTAGAGCTTGACCAATCATTTAAGACTTCTGAAATGGGACCCGATCTAGTCGTTATTTTACACCGTTCAGAAAATGTAATAGGTTCAACTAAGCCCCCGTCATATCCTTTGAAAAAGGAAGATTACGTTGTAATTGCTCCTCTTAAAAAATTTAGTGGCGCTCAAACTTATACGCTTTCTAACAATATTAATTTAGAAAATTACAAATCTGTTGCTATTTGGTGCCGCAAGTTCAATGCCACTTTTGGTGCTGCTAGTTTAAAAAGTTAAACAATAACTTCAATTTGAAAAAAGAATGTAACACATGAACAAGACCCCAGACCAACCCTCCCTTTAGTAAGGCTACGGTGTACACACGTTTTTACCCCACCCTAACCCTCCCCTTGGAAAGGGGAGGGAATTATAGCGGTTTTCAATTGGGTGCAATACATAAAAAAGTTATGGAACCACAGCCTGTAGCAGACGAACGCGGATAAATCTGTACTTCAATAAGAGTGAAAACCGCTATAGAAATCAAATTTTGTTACTTTTCATAGCTGATTTTTTTCTACCTTGAAAAGAGGAGGGAAAATAGAAATTCAATCTTTCCTATTTTCAAGGGAAACTAGAAATTCAATTTCCCCCCTTTCCAAGGGGGGACTAAGGGGGGTAATTTAACGTTATAACCTTGAATTGTAAGCTATTACAACTTATGCGTATACCGTGGTAAGTAAGGGGAGGGGGTGCGTTAAAGGGGGTGGGTTGCTTTGGAACTCTCAGGAGCTGTAAATACCTTAATATCTCAGTAAGTCCAAAATAGCACTAGTCACAAAAGAATTATGACAAATACTCCTCTGTTTATTCCTGTCATTTTGGGTACTCCCCGTCAAGGTCGCCAGAGTGAATATGTAGCCAAATTTCTTGTCGAGCAGATTGCGGTACGAGATGATGTGGAGACGGAATTGATTGATATTCGTAACATTCCAATTACCACCAATGACGCCGGTGAGTCTATTAAAGACCCTCAGTTCTCCAGTACTGTTGAGCGAGCAGATGGATTAATTATCGTTGCACCAGAGTATAACCATGGTTATCCGGGTTTGCTCAAGCATGTACTCGACACCTGTCTCAAAGAATACATTCACAAAGCTGTTGGGTTATGTGGTGTCTCGGCTGGACCCTTTGGCGGTACGCGAGTTATTCAAAACCTTTTGCCTGTCATGCGTGAATTGGGGCTGATGACGATTTTTTATGACCTCAACTTTAGTAACGTCCAAAATTTGTTTGATAAATCTGGAAATTTGATTGACAAAGCAACTTACATTCGCCGTTTGGAACGGTTCATGAATGAGTTGGTTTGGATGTCAACAGTACTTAGGTATGGGCGGCTAGAAATCAACTTGGAAAAGAAAGACAGCACTCCAGTCAACCTCCATGCTAGCAAACCTTGCCCAGAAATGGCGGCTCGAATGGGTGTTGATGCAATGGATACTGTCCTTAATGTTGGTCATGATGCCCAGACTGGCAAAGTGGAAGCCACTTTAATCACTTAAGTTTCAGTTTTGCTTTTAACGATCGCTTCAAACTAGTACATGAAGGCTGAAGCATGAAGGCTAAAATTTGTTTGATGGAGTGCTGCTATGGCTGCTAAGTTAAGTAAGAAAATTGCTGGGGCAATTCTATCTTCGGTTGTTTTCATTACAATAGCTCTAACTCAAAATTCAGTTCGATCGCAAAGGTATCGTTGAATTGACAGAATATATGACACCGAAGGGAAAACCAATACCAGTCAATTCGCGTAGTCATGACCAATAGTTTCAACATATTGCGATCGCAGTGAGCGATATGGACAAAGCCTACAAGCACTTGCGTTCTTACAAAGTACAACACGCCTCCACTGCTCCCCAACGCATTCCTGCGTTATGCGGATTGTTGAAAAATAAACTTTGTGCAGATGAACGGGCGTCCTCGCCCGTTCACAAGAATTGGGTTGGCTCTTGTGCCTGTTATAACAGATAGCGCGTAGGTAGTTTATAGCAAGCGGAATACAACTGGACAATTAATAATGTTACCAGTTGAACCAAATTTACTACCATTGGGTCCGCTCAAGTAACCAGCTTCAACAAGACCTAGAATCTGAAATTCTTCTCGTAATTGCGAACGATAGCCTTTGCTAATTGCTTCTGGCGTCCACTCATAGAGGTTCGCATCCCAAAGTGGACTGTAATCTGTAGCTAAAGTCGGAATTCCGCCAAAGGTATTATTTGGGCGGAAGCCATCAGTTAAAGCTGCAAATAGACCTTGACGTTGTGGGTTTTCACAGGCATTTTCAGAGGGTCCATTGACAGCGATAAAGATCCGCTCAACTGCACTAGAAAAACTATCATCATTGCCTACTTGTATTCTTTTTAAAGCAGGAGCAAAGGTTGCGCCCTCGATCGCGGCGACGGTTGGATCGTTAGCATCCATTGATACGTACCATACTGGACGACCAAAGCTAAAGCCGTTGACTAAGTTAAGAGTCACTGTCATTTTGGTGGTATCTATTGCCACGACTTCATCATGGACTAACTTATAGTCGGGATTGCCGTCAGGGAAATGAATTCGAGAAGCATCTGTGTTAAAAGCAATCATTGGTGCATTGTAAACATGGCCTCCTGAATTACGAATCCGAACCAATGGACTATATGCAGCATCACCTACTGAACCAGGTTGTGCGGCTGTAGGCGGAAACGGACGATTACTCAAACCAGGTTGCACTTGCCGTTCTAGACTAAAATCAACCTTACCCTCGTTAAAAATAATTTGTCCTGCTGAATTAAAGTTTCCAGTGCGTACTCCTGATGCTGTAAAAGCTAGCTTAGACGATAAGTTGAGACCAAGAGCTTTGGCATTTTGAGCGTCATCAGTGTCAGTTAGAATATACCAGACGGTCTCGCCAGTCCTTAACTGACCTTTGTACAACGGTATTGTAATAGTGCCTTTTTGGAAATTAATTTCTCCTGTATTTAGAAGCTGAAGTGGACCTACTAGACTGGGATTGACACTGGATGGAGGCGGACCAAAGTAAGACGGGTCTACAGCAGCACCTACTGCTGCTGATACAGGAAAAAAGTTGCAACCAAGACCCGGTCCTAAAGGTCCAGGTCCAGGTCCGGATTCGGCAGTAGCTGCTAAAGGTAGAGCGATCGCAATTGCTACTGTTGTAGCGATCGCTTCAAATGCACTAAAAGCCAAGCGCAATCTCTGCTTCAGGTTCATAAATGTTAGCTCCTCAGAGCGTTATTTGTTTAAATTTATATCTTGTAAACTCTTACCTGCCGGTAATAGCCTATATGTAGCAAGGTTTAGGGTTACACAAAAATATTAATTGAAAAAGCTAGTACAATCTGAATTTTTCCTGAGAATAAAACTAGTTTTTCCTGAAAAATTATTCCTACAGTAATTAAAGTTTTTCATAAATTAGTTCTGCTTCTTAAAGTTCTCGATAAGAACATAAATGTCCATTTTTTTCTGAAAGGAATATAAGAATTTCCTGAGAAAGTTTATAGATTAATATGAGATTCGTACAATAAAATTAAAATTGTATTTATTGAAATAAAGTATTGACAAACACTCAAAAAGAAGTATTCTATTCAGTGTTGATATATTTATGTTTGAAAATTTTGGCAAATAGAATTCGCTACCTATACAAACAAAGCCCGCCTACGCAGCAGACTAACAAAAAAATTAATGTTTTGAACCCACCTCTGTGGGTTTTATCTGTGTAACAGCGAATTCTATTCGCCTTCGTTAGTAATAAGACTTGTCTTGGTGTTATAACAGCAATTTATTAAGCAAAACATAGTTTTTTAAGGAATGTTTTCCTATGACTACTTCTCTACCAATCGATCTGGATTCTGAAAATGTTTCGTATTCTCAATCTCTAATTATCAATAGAGGCTTTGAAACTGGTAATTTTACTGGCTGGTCAACTATTGGGACGCAATTTGTCGATAAATCAGAAGTTGGGCATATAGCATCTGAAGGAAATTACAGTGCTCTATTGATTACTGGTGCAGCAGAAGATGGGGAATTAAATATATTTTCAGACTCTACAATAGAATCTTTCTTGAGCTTGCCAAATGGTACTTTGGATGCTCTCATAACACAAGATGCGATTGAAGGTTCTGCAATTCAGCAAACCTTTGCTGTAACGGCAGGAGATCGTTTGAGTTTTGACTGGAATTTTTTGACTAATGAAACTACCTCAGAAGGTTTTAATGATTTTGCTTTTGTTAAAATCAATGGTGTTATTTTTAAGTTAGCTGATACTTTTTCTCCACTTGTTAGTTCTTCTTCTAATGACTTTGATACAGAAACAGGTTTGAAAACTTTTTCCTATACTGCTACTTATGGTAGCAGTTTAACGTTAGGGTTTGGGGTTGTAAATGTAGGAGATACAATTATAGGATCTGGGTTATTGATTGATAATGTCAAGATTGAGAGTGGTATAAGTAATTCATGAGAAAATACAAAGACCAAATACTCATTGGCGAGATTTGATTTTATTTTATGAATACTTTTATGGTGATAATGGAGTAGGTATTGGTGCAAGTCATCAAATCGGATGGACGGGTTTAGTTGCTAAACTCATTCGGCAATTTGGTGAGTATGAAGCACAACATCAAGAACCAGAAGTTGAAAAAGAGAAATAAGTATTTCTTGTATATAAAAGCTCTCGCATATACTTAGAGTAGGCAATGCTATTAGATCCCCGACTTCTCTAAGAAGTCGGGGATCTTGCATCTCTAATTCTCAGTCTAAATTAATTTAAGCCCTCATCAATTCGTATATATTTCTATTAAGAAATGTTTGAAAAATCTTGTTTCTAACCCAGTAGAAAAGGATATTTGTAAAGTTACAATTTATACTTTTATTGACAACTAAAAGTCGCGGCTCTACACGCAAAACCTACCTCCGTGGGTTTCAAAGCCATTAATCCGCGTAGGCGGACTTTGTTTGTATAGCAGCGAATTCTATTCGCCCAGAACTTTTAAAAGAACTAAAACAGTGAACAACATTAGAAGGCTTTGGCAAAATATAGATCCCTTCTCGTTGCAGTTACGCCTCACAACGGGTATGGCTGTATTTTCTACTTTGGTACTGGGTAGTGTTGCCTTATGGACGAGTTGGAAAATGCAGCAAATTTTGATTGATAGTCATAAACAGAATATAGAACACATAGCCAAGCGTTTACCGCAAGATGTACAACTTTATAGTGAGATGATGCAACCGGAAATTGGTTTGCAAAAGGCTATCAAGAACTTAGAAGATACTAATACATTACTATGGATAAAAAGCCGCGAGCGGAAAATACTAGCACAATCGACAAATTTAAATTTTTTATCTAAGTCTATGGTATCTGAGTTAATGTCTTTAGCTCAAATGCCGCTTAAACCAGAAGTTTATAAAATTAATCAAAGCTACTTTATTTTATCTGAAAATTCAGTGCAAGTCAAAGGTAAAATCCTTGGCGATTTATTTGTAGTTAAGAATATTACTCGCGAACAGTCAACGTTTGTACTTATGGTACAAAGCTTAATTGTTATTAGTATTCTAGCAATTATTACCCTTACGATCGCGATCGCATTTTACATCAAGCATTCTCTCCATCCTCTACGCCAACTCAACCAAATGACAGCAGTAATTTCTGTAGAGGACTTGGGACAAGCACAGCTATATCTTAACAATGCACCTAGTGAAGTCAAAGAATTGGCTCAAACCTTGACAATGTTGTTATCTCGCCTCGCCCAATCTTGGGAGCAAGAGCGAGAATTTGTGAGTAATGTTTCTCACGAGTTACGTACACCTTTAACAATTGTACACGGTTACCTCCAAAGCGTCTTGCGACGGCAAAATAACTTAACTCAAATCCAAAAAGAAGCTTTAGAAACTGCTGCATCAGAAGCTGAACGTACCATCCGCTTACTACAAGATTTACTAGATTTAGCGCGTGCAGATAGTGGTTATTTACACTTTCAGATGAAATCTTACGTGCTGAATGATTTAATTGAAGAAATTGTGATGATGGCAAAGAAATATAGCGATCGCGACATCACTATCGAGGCAGAAACACACCCCATTGAGGTTAAAGTAGATTACAGTCGTCTCAAACAAGTGTTACTAAATTTAATTGATAATGCTATTAAGTATTCTGACGCTGGCACACCTATAAATTTTAAATTATATCAACTTCAAGACAAGGCAGTTATTGAAGTTTGCGACGAGGGTTATGGTATTCCTCTGCAACATCAAGCACGTATTTTTGAGAGATTTTACCGTGTAGATGAATCTCGGAGTCATGCAACTGGCGGTAGTGGTTTGGGTTTATCAATTGTCAAAACACTTGTCGAGGGAATGGGAGGTAGTGTTAGCGTGCAATCAAAGCTAGGGGAAGGAAGTATTTTTACAATCACTTTACCCGCTTAAGCTAGTGAATGCAGCAATTCCCCAAACACCAACTAAAAATTTTTATTTTTCGACCACATAGGGGAGAAAAGCACGGCGCACTTCCGATGCACCCCGCAAGCTTGGCTCGATAGTTGCTGTGAACCAGGATGGATCTCCCTTGAGAAAGTGAGCGTGGAGATCGACAAATTGTCCGTAGCGGTTAGCAATTTCTTGAATTGCAGCATTCATGCGCTGGAGGTTCTTGCGAGCGATCGCCGCATCAACCCCTAAAAAGTTGCGCTGGTCATCTCCTAACGTAGGATCGTATACACTGCCTAGTAGAATGGGACGGATTGGCAACTGTTGCACGAAGGTTTTGAGGGCGTTAGCAAAGACGGCAATTTCTGCACCTGTATCCCGAATTAATCCGCGCAGTAGATCGTTACCACCGATGGTGATTAATGCAATTGCCTTTCCCTCAACCTGCAATCTCTGAGCTTGAAATGGCAGTTCATCAACCGTTGCACCATCACGAGCAAGATGTTCGAGGCGAGCAAGTCCGTGTGATGTGAGGTCTTGTCCCTGAAATTCTGGAAACAGGCGATCGTCATTCTTGACAAGGAGTTGTCCTGGATGAACGCCGAACTCGTTGTATCGTCCGCAGTCTAGAATCGAGTCACCAAATGTATATAACGTTACCATTGCTTGCTCCTGCCGATTGCAGCTCAAGAGCATTAGGACACCAGCCCCTCCAATCCCTTGAATAAATCTTCGGCGGGTAGGTCGAAAAGCCATCTCACTCTCCTGTTTGTTCGATGCTAGCACTGGAAGAAGGTCAAGATATTAAACGAAAGATGGATTTCGTTAAGGGATTTCCAAATAAAAAAATATTCAACTTGACTCTTGTGGTGCGGGCTTTTAACCCGCTACTCATACAGAACGGGCGTCCTCGCCCGTTCCACAACATAGGTAATTAGTTTCACAACATGGGTAATTAGTTTATCGTTGTTAGAAGTGGTAAAAACATAATTGAATACTGCTCGCTACTGGTCACTGGTCACTGGTCACTGGTCACTGCATAATCGGATGCGGCTTGGGTGCGACGGCGGCTCATTTTTTGTTCGTAAGCTTCGTAAGCGATGCACATCCAGATTAAAGTCATGAATAGGATATTTTTGTTAAAGCTTTCTGCTCCATTGGGAAACAAAGTGCCAGCAGGTATGATACCAAATGCCAGAACAATGCTAAATGTCATCAGAATTAAGAGTAAGCCCGTCCACTTTACCCAATAGTTGAGAGCAAACAATGCACCTAGTACAATTTCTGCTAAAGGGAGCAACCAAGCATAAGGAATCGCAATTAACCCAGGGAGAGGTCCTATACCTTCCCAACCTGGTGGAATTCCGGGACCAATGATTTGGAGTTTTTGAGTGAGGACAGTTTGGTATAAACCATTAGGAACGCTAAAGTTGAGGTAGTTCGCAATACCAGAGACGAAAAAGAATGCACCCATGACGACGCGATTAACAGTTACAGCAGTCCGAAGGTTGAGTAAGTATTTCATAAATAGCTCCTAAAGTTAAAACTAGTTTGAAAAATTAAATCCCACAAGGTTTTTTCAATCCAAAATCCAAAACCTAAAATCCAAAATTCAAAATGGTAAAAAACTTCATTGAGATGGGGGAGGCGCAAGCTGATTGAGTAATGTCGGTACGCCCGTCCAACTTAAGTTTTGCTGAAATTGGTTCGGTTGAGCAGCCCGCCAAACCAGAGGAGATGCCAAAATGACTCCGGCTGCTACAGTTGCAACTCCATATAACCAAGGTGTTTGTCCTAGCTGCATATGGGAAAAAGGACGATGGCGATGGAATAATTTATCGGTGAGCCATTCTGTTGTGAGTTTGAGGTTACGACCAGGGGTTGGTAACAGTTCTAAGTATGTTGCTTCCCGGATAAAATGACCGGGTTGACCTTTGATTTGGACTTTATTAAATAAGTTAGCCACACCTTCGTTGAGTCCCAGTTTCATTAACGTACCGCGCATATGAACTTGGACGGGAACGGTAGGTTTGTTTTCTTGAAAATATTGAAGATTCCGAGCGATCGCAATTCCTTGCTGATAGGCAACTTGTGCTGTAGGTGGTTGGGGATTGTCGCTATCCGCAGCGCAGTCTCCCGCCACAAAGACTTCTGGAAAATCAGGGAGTTGCAATGTCGGTGTTACCACAAGCCGCCCTCGTTTGTCTCGCCTTTTTTCTGGGATTGGTAGCTCTATTAAGAGAGGATTGGGAGTAGTCCCTGCAGTCCAAGCGATCGTTCCAGCTTGTAAAAACCTTGTTTGGTCTTGTTGCCAATACTCTATACCATCTGCTTGAATTTTTATGACAGCCGCGTCAAATACGAAATCCACGGGAATAACGCGACGTTTGAGCGCCCGTTGTGCTAAGCAACGCAAACTGCTGTTGATGTCTCCTTTCAGGATTTCACGGCTACGATTTATTAAAACAACTCGAATTTCAGAGGCATCACCGCCCAAATCGTCATACCAGATAGGCAACAGATCTGCCAACGTACATGCTAATTCTATGCCTGCTGGTCCCGCTCCAATAATGGCAACGGTAAGCAGCAACCGCCGACGTTCTAAGTCTTGAGTTTGGATTGCCAGATGCAAGCGGTGTCGTAAGTGTTTTCGCAGAGCGATCGCTTCCGCGCCACTAGTGAATGGCATTGCGTGCTCTGCTGCACCAGGAGTATTAAAATAAGTTGTTTTGCCTCCTAGTGCTAAGATTAAGTTGTTGTAGTCAAAAACTTTTCCAGACGCTACAGTGACTTTACACTCATGTATATTAATGGATTTCACCGTGTCTTGTACAAAGGTTACACGGCTTCCTGCTAGAAGATCTTTGTAGCGTGGATAAACCTGTTCGCTATGGAGTTCCTCACTGAGTAGCTCATATAACAATGGTTTGAAGCTGAAGCGATCGCGTTGCTCAATCAGAATAATAGGACGTAAATAGTTTTGATGGCTTAAGTGTAGAGCTGTAAACAGTCCAGCAAAGCCACCACCTAAGATGACTGTGGGATGAGACGCCTGCTGCATAAATGTAAAAGTTGTTTTTTGAAGTATCTAGATTGCCAAACTTTTAGATTTGTAAAGACGTGCCATGATACGTCTTTACTAATAGTTAATTTTTGTTACATAAAATTGATAAAGCGTAACAAACTATTTCACTTCATTGGGTTCAAATTTAGCAACTTTACCTTTTTTAACAGCAACTACAACATCATAAGTTGAACAGTAAGAAAATGTGGTGTCATTGGCTTTGTTATAAAGATTAACAACGTGACCCGCGCCTCCGGGCTGAATACCGATTGGCTCCAAATCTCCATAAAAGAAACGACGTAGCTGGTCGCCACTACCGATCTGACCCTTATTTTTAGTTATTAACGCGACTTTCTGCTCTACAGATAATTCTTGGGCTGATGCCTGAACCAATAAAGGATTTATCGCTTTTAATGGTGCTTCCCATACTGTTAAAAAACCAGTCAAGGCAATTGTAGCGATTAAGGGGGCGAATTTCATTTGTGTCTCCTTTTTCCCGGACATCCAAAGCTTCTCAGTGACTACTGAAGCCCATCTGAAACTCAGCTACGATTTTCATGAATTTATTCTTTAAGCTAATTTAGGGTATTCTCAGCATTTTCTCAGTTAAGTACTGTGACTCAGAGTCACAATTTAAGTAGGTAGGGCTAAAGCCCACCATTCTCTGTTGGTGGGCTTTAGCCCTACCTACTACGTGTATTTAAAAAATCAAATAGAAGTCTTAGTATAATTACTAGTGTTCTTATTGCGGTGGTGTTATGATGACTAAACTAAGAAAACCGCATCGCTTAATTCCCAGAATTCCAGGGCAAATATATCTCTGGCTCGCAATCCTAATTTTTGGAGCATCTGGTGCTGTTACCCGCAAACTTACAGAAATTGGAGCACAACATTTCATAGATGGTCGCAATCCAATTTCTTTATGTAATGTTTTATTCGTGGGAAACCTCTGTGCCTTAATAGTTCTGCTCTTAATCTATGGACGACAGTGGAACAAAGCGACTTTGAAACAACTCTCAAAGAAGAATTGGATTGGTTTAACAGCCATCGCTATCTTATCAGGAGCGCTTGCTCCTGGCTTAATTTTTCAAGCGCTGGGACTGACAACGGTTAATAATGTTATCTTAGTTGGACGCTTGGAACCGCCTCTCACTCTGGCTTTGTCAGTTTGGTTATTGAAGGAACGAGTCAATCTTTGGGAATATATAGGAGCGATCGCAGCATTTGTGGGCGTAACTCTCACCATACTTCTTCAACCCCCTGGGGAAGCGATGATGAATATGGGAGCTTTGCAAGTGGGCTTAGGAGAACTTCTGGTAGCAGCTGGATCTGTAGCTGTTGCCGCTTCTACAATTATTGGGAAAAAATACCTCTCCCAAGTTCCTTTAGGAATTTATAATATCTTTCGTACTGCCCTAGGAACTGTCATATTTTTCTTTTTTGCTTTAGTGCTGTACGGCAAAGACCATTTTGCAAATGTACTCTCACCTTTTCTATGGAAGTGGATGTTCCTTTATGGCTCTTTAATTGTTGTGGTTGGTCAATCATTTTGGCTAAAAGGCTTGAGAAGTTCAACAGTATCTATGGCTTCCTTAATCGGCTCCTTTACCCCTGTTGCTGGAATTGTGGCAGCTTATCTAATTTTAGGTGAGGCTCCTACCCTAGCTCAATATATTGGCGGTGGTGTTATTTTAATTGGTATTTTCTTAAGTCAAATTGGGACTCGTCGTCAAGCATCTCACAGAAGTGAGTTTTCCAAGGTCGATTCTACTCAGGCAGAACAACAGGTGGAAACTGGTATGGGATTTAAGGGAATCTGAAAGCAACCTAGTCCTCAGCCAAAGCTTAAAATTTGTTCAGGAAAAACTCATCTTTTTTCTTAATAAAGATATTAAATTTGAAATGTAAGCCAAAAACAGATTTATCTCAGCTTGACTTATGAAGTTCCGATTAAAATATATAGAGATGATTTATTCCAATGAAATTTTTAAACAAGTTAAAGAGAAAATTAGCTGGAGTCATTGGCGATCGCATCGATTCCTCTTCACTACAATTTCGCCTAACCATTGAAATTATTATAATTTTTATATTTGTATTTAGTAGTTTTACAATGTTGATAGTTTGGGAAATCAAACATTTTTTTGGGACAACTTATCAACAATATAGTGTGTTGAATTCAAACCATAGACTATTGATTATGATTCAAAGTTTGGCAACTGCAAGCGTTCTGTTGCTTGTTGCTACTACAGTTCTTACATTTATAATCATCAGGCGATCGCTCTTACCGTTGCAACAAATAAATCAGTGGGCTGCGACATACAATACAGAACTGATACCGTATCGAGTCCAGTTTGGTTGGACACCCAGCGAAGTTAGAGCTTTAGCCCAAACCTGGAATGAATTGTTAACAAACCTAAGAGAAGTGAAAGAACTACAGCAACAGTTTACTAATGACTTAGCTCACGAGTTACGCACGCCTCTTAGTATGGTTTATGCTTATTTACAAAGAACTTTGCAACAGAGTCAAAATCTAACAGTATCCCAGAAAGAAGCTCTAGAAATGGCTTGTTCTGATGCAGAACGCATGACTTATATCTTGCAAGGCTTACTAGAATTAGCAAGGGCAAGTAATAATGCATTGCCATTGCAAACGGAATCGCTTATCTTAAATGATTTAATTGCAGACATAGCACAGATGGTAGAAAAGTTTGACTATCGAGCAATCCAGCTTAAACTGCCTTTGTTGCCTATTAAAGTAACAGCAGAACGCAATTGGTTAATGCAAGTGTTAAACCATTTGATTGATAATGCTTTTCAATACTCTGAAGAAGGAGAGGCTGTAACAATACAATTGGATCGGGTCGATGGTTGGGCAACGATCCAAGTAAGTGACAAAGGCTGTGGCATTCCCCTATCGGAGCAATCCCGTATTTTTGAACCCTTTTACCGAGTCGATCCATCCCGTACCCGTTTAACTGGAGGAACAGGCTTAGGGTTACCGATAGTAAAACGCCTTGTGGAGCGCATGGGGGGTAAGGTTGGAATTCGGTCAGAACCCGGTTATGGCAGCACCTTTATTTTAAGATTACCTGCATTAAAAGCGAAATTCTAGTACACGATCTACCGGACAAAGTGAGTAAAAGTATGGCAGCACATATCCTTCTGGTTGAAGATGAAGTAAAACTAGCACGATTTGTCGAATTGGAACTTAATAGTGAAGGTTATAAGGTCAGTGTGGCGCATGATGGTATCACTGGTTTGACTTTAGCACGAGAATTTTCGCCAGATTTAGCAATTTTAGATTGGATGCTACCTGGATTATCAGGGTTAGAACTTTGTCGGCGCTTGCGTGCGACAGGAAACAAAATACCTGTGATTTTGTTGACAGCAAAAGATGAAGTGAGCGATCGCGTTGCTGGATTAGATGCAGGTGCAGACGATTATGTCGTTAAACCTTTCAGTATCGAAGAATTATTAGCCAGAATTCGCGCCCATTTGCGTCGTACTCAAGAAACAGAAGAAGACTGGTTGCAGTTTGAAGACTTGAAGCTCAATCGCACCACACGTGAAGTCTTCCGAGGTAATCGAGCCATTGAGTTAACTGCAAAAGAGTTTGACTTATTAGAGTATCTTCTCAGCCATCCGCGTCAAGTATTTACTAGAGATCTAATTCTAGAGAAAGTTTGGGGTTATGACTTCATGGGTGATTCCAATATTATTGAAGTTTATGTCCGCTACCTACGCCTCAAGCTTGAAGAAAATAATGAAAAGCGTTTGATTCATACCGTGCGTGGGGTAGGGTACGCCTTACGAGAGTAATCGTTATTGTAGGGCATAGCCTTACCTACAAAGATGGGTAATTTAAGAGTCCAAAGGGAGTAATCTTGTGGTATGGGAGTCCTCGCCCGTATACAGGGCAACACAGCAGGTTGAAGATGCTCTGAAAATGCCTTATCGAGCAGCGAACCCTAGCACTTCTGTCCATACCATAAATTGGGTACAATACATAGAAAAGTTATGGAACCGCAGCCTGTAGCAGCCTGTAGCAGATAAATCTGTACTTCAATAAGAGTGAAAATTGCTAGTTGACTCCACTTTTTGGCTATCTGGTATTACGTCTTGGAAAATGCAGTATGTGCTGAGTCAGCGGTACTTTTCCAGTGAAAGTAGAATTGACATGAACGCGATCGCGCCCTTGCCGTTTTGCTAGAGATAGCGCTTCTTCAGCAGCATTTAGCAATACATCCGGTGAATTGTCAGAACTTGGGGTAACAGACGCAACTCCAACGCTAATGGTTAGTACTTCAGAAGGTAATCCGTCAATACCCGGTAAGTTGTAAGGAATTCCCAACGCTTTAACATTGTCTCGCATACTTTTCCCAACCTTTAACACTTCCTCAGCATTAACTTGAGGAAATGTTGCTGCAAACTTTGTACCTCCATAACGCACCAAACTCGATTGCTTTTGCTGAATGCACTGACTTAGGGTATTGGCAATCTGTTGCAAAGCAGCATCTCCAGACGTATAACCGTGTGTATCGTTGTACCACTTAAAATAATCTACTTCACATATAATCAGTGACAAGAGTAAAAATTCTTTTCCCCCTTGCTGCCAAAATGTTCCTAAATCTTGCCTAATATGGGTACGACTAACACATTGAACTAGATCGACTTTGTTTGAAAGTTTGACTTCTTGCTGTCCTGAAGTGGATTGTTGCAGGGGAACATTTAAATGTTTTTCTACTAGTTGTTGGCTGAAATAGAGGCTATACAATTGGCAACTTGGTCGTGCTTGATTGCCATCTAGTTGAATCAAACCCATACTTTCCAACTTAAAAGCTGTAAGAGCATCTAATGGCACGCTTTCACAAGCAGTAACAACTTGTAGAAGTGCTGATGCTAATTCTGGTTGT
This sequence comes from Scytonema hankhaensis NUACC26, assembly GCF_045865695.1. Taxonomy (NCBI): domain Bacteria; kingdom Bacillati; phylum Cyanobacteriota; class Cyanophyceae; order Nostocales; family Scytonemataceae; genus Scytonema; species Scytonema hankhaensis. The sequence continues at coordinate 95,368 of NZ_BAACAP010000255.1, read as the reverse complement.
TCTCGTATTATTGCTAAATGATTTCTTAAATGGTTGCTGTAAATACCAGTAGCTGTTGGAGATGTTTCCAACAGATCCTGTAGTGTCATTTCCCCTCGGTAGAGATGATAAAATGCCAAGTTGATTAGAAAAGGATGTCCCCCTACCATAGCCATAAGTTCTTGGCTTAGTTTGTTATTAATCCAATTCAATCCATAACGCGATGCTAAATCTTGTACTTCCTCTAAAGTAAACTGAGGCAGCTTAATAGATAGCCCAACATTAAAGGGAGATTGGTTAATGTTGAGAGGAATGTGTATTTCTGTAGAATGAACGATAATCAACCGTAGGTTTTGCCAAATTTCTACCGTTGTTCCTATTTCATGCCAAAATCGTAGCATCGACAGAAAATCATTGGCTATTTGGAGATGCTCAAAAAGTCTGTTAACTTCATTTAATGCTAAAACAATAGGAGCATCGAGCTGTTCGAGCAAATATTCCTCAAAATAAATTTTGCAGCTCACCTTGCTGCCCATGTCTTCGTCCCAATAATCATCAAGCTTGTTGTTGAGGTTTAACTGTCTGCTAACGTTAGCACAAAACCACCGCAAAAACTTGTCGAGAGAAGTAAATAAAATTTCTTCCGTCTCCTGAAAGTCTATGTAAGCTATTTTATACTCAGCACTTTGAGCGCAAGCAATCATGCGGTTAAGCAGCGAACTCTTGCCTGTCTTTCTTGGAGCTTTAATACGTATAAGGCATCCTGGTTTGCTAATTTCCTTATATACAAGTTCTTCTATTCGCAAGCGATTGATGTATAGTGGTGAGTTCAGTGGTAAGGGTACACCAGGATACTCTATTTCTACCCTTTCTACAAAACTTTTTTCTGTATATATAGTATTATTATTTACGTAATTAGTAGTTTTGTTCTCTCCTCCTGCGTGTATAAAGCTTTGCTGTGCTTCTCCTTTGGGTTCTTCTTGGTTTGGCTGATACTGTGCTAAAACAAGATGTAAATTTTTCTTGGTAACTCTTTGCCCTACTGCTTCTGACAAGTCATGCCACAATTGAGAGCCAACCTCTTTAAAGTAATTGCTACCATAGCCAGAATTTTGGGCCATTTCACCATAGCCTTTTCCCTGCCATGATTGGTATAGTATCACTCGCTCAATGGGGCTAAGCTGTCTAGATAGTAAGACTCGCTCAACAATATCTAGAACTAAATCGGTATTCATCTATTATGGTGTATTTTTACTGACTTTTTATTTTACAATCCTATGGCAATTGCTACTTTAATGCAAGTAGTAGGGTTTTTACTGAGACGCAAGCGCACTCATTAAATCATTAGACTTCTTTATGTCATTTTATAATTTATCCTTTTTCATATAAATTTATTACATAAATTATTTTTAACCGAATTTATACTTTTATCTCTAGGTAGATTTTTTTACATATATTTAAAAGGTTATATTTGGGCTCATAGTATCATTAATTACTATAGCAGTCCTAGACCGTTTATGAAAAATTTTAAGTACAGTAGGGGAGCCACTCTCGTGCGTGTCTTTATATGCATTGAGAGGAGTTGCGTTGGGCAATGCCCACCACACAAGGCTTTCGGTGGGCATTGCCCACCTTACAGGTATTTTTACTTACTGCTAACTACTAGCTATTTCTACTCATTCATATTGTGATAGGTAGCGACAGCAGAAGGAGAGATGCGATTTAAGTAGCGGAATATCCAGTATTTAAAAATGGTATCTAAGATCACTGGAAATGTAGCAATAAAGAGAAAGATGAAATCATGATTGGCTGGCAATCCCCAGTGTCGCGATACACCTTCTAAAATCACTTCCCAACCATGAGGAGAGTGGAAACCTACAAAGATATCAGTAAATAGAATGATGATAAAAGCTTTGGCACTATCGCTTAAACCATAAACAACATGGTCAAAGAAATCTTTCAGCACAGCGATTTCACGCTTACTTATTAGTAAAAGCCACGTGAAAGTAATGACTGATAATATATCTGCAAAAACATTTTTAATAGCATTTCCACTCTCTAGCTGAAATTCTTCAGCAATTTCACGTGCTTTGTTTCTGACTTCAAGTTCCATCTCCTCTCTAGATAGAGGTTCCCCGCTACTAATCAGACTATTAAATTTGATACGTTCTTCAAATCTTTCAAGTGCTGTCAGTGCCTCCTCTTCCATTTCATTATTAAGAAATATTTTGACTTGCTCGGAGTGCTTGCTAAAGTAAGATTCAACAATGGGTCCGACAACTAAAGCTTTTGATATTTGATGAGTCAAAATGGGAACTATGATGAGTAGTAAAAGAAACCTAATGGATATTATGGTTCTTTTTTGAGTGTTACGGAAATTTTTAACAACATCTTGTTCTGCACCGGGATCTAACTCAACCTGCAAGCGAGTGATAGTGTTAAAAATCGAACGAGGCAGTACTCCTGTCGTATTCGTCTTGCTACGAGGAGCGTTATCCAATTGATTTTTTAAAGGATTTTGCAGTTTTGTTTGATTCGGAGAAGGTTCTACTGGTACAATTTTACTCTGGGATGATAAAGTATTAAGTGCTACTTCATCAGGCTTAAAAGTGTTATATTTAGTTATGACTTCATCAATAAAGTTCAGCTTTTCTAAAATCAGTGACGGGGGTGAGTACTCAATACCCACTTGCTTCGCAGTTTTTTGATTGGCTTCATCTAGGAAAAAACGGCTAAATTTAAATTCTGTTAACCGCATCCGAACAATTTTTAATTGCTTTTTCAATTCAGACTCAAAATAATCCATAACGATACCGCTATGTCTAGTTGAATCGAAGTTAATTTTATTACCATCAAAATGCTCGTCTTCTATTGCTTTGATTTGCAAAGCAGCCTTGTAAGCCTTATCTAGGGAACGCTCCGATGTTTGTAAGTAAAGGTAATAAGCCTTCAGTAGAAAAGGGTAGATCTTTTGGCGATAAACAGAATTAATCATTTTTGCCAGTAATTATCTAACATTGTTTTATATCTCTTAAACTTACGTTAACGTATTAGTCTCTTAGGATCGGGGAGTAGGGGTTAGGGGTTAGGGGGTAGAGAAATGTTCTAGTGTATGCAGTTCATGATGGCTATTATATAAATCTCTAAAGAAGGTGGTTTGTGGTTTCTGATTCTCTATGGATAACGGGTCCGAGTCGAAGTGGTAAAACAGGTTGCTTGGTAGAGCAGTTTTGCCATTGGATCTCCAGTGCGAATAGTAGCAAAACACATTATACGAAAAGCAGAGAGCGAAAAAACAGCATACCCAAGCGTCTTTATCCTCAACAATCAGAACTAGGGGTGTTGCTCTTAGCAGCTAATGATGAAAACCGGCGGGATTTGACGGATAAACTTGTAAGCGCAACTGAGGGGAAGTATCCAGTACGCGGAAAGACCCCTCTTGGCTTTATTCAAGACGAAGTGATTCTATTTTGGCCTTTGCTAATCGAGTCGTTACAATTGAAAGCTCAATTTCCAGTGCGATTGCGACCAGAAACAGAGCAGGAATTGGCAACTAAACTGTGGCGATCGCAACTCAGTGAGGAGATTCTCAGACAAGTTGGTATCAATGAGTACCGTTTCGTCCGTCGTATTTTAGACATACTGCAATTAGCAGCATATAGCGGAACCAATTTTGAGGAAATTGAGAATATTTTATCGCGATCGCTTGCAGAACAAGAAAATATAAATTTAAACCCAGAATTAGTCGCATCCTTATTACTTGACTGGCGTAACTGGTGTTTGGAAAGGGGCTTTCTGACCTATGGAATTATGACTGAGCTTTACAGCCAGCACCTACTCCTACAGACTCGCTACCAACAAGCACTCTTTAAACGTTACCAAGCTGTTTTAGCAGATGACGTGCAAGATTACCCAGCAGTGGCACGTCAATTGTTTGAGGTATTGTTAACAGGTGGGGCGGTAGGAGCATTTGCTTTCAATCCCGAAAGTATCGTGCGTTTGGGATTGGGAGCAGATCCAAATGACTTGCAAGAGTTATCAGCCCGTTGTCAGCAAGAAACCTTGACTCAGTTACCCCGCGAATCCCTCGCAGATAGTTTGGGGACACAAATACAAGAGATAGCAATTGAATCGGCGGCGGGAGTGTTGAGTTTACCAGAAGCAGTGCAGTCAATTCAAACAACTTCTCGCTCCCAATTATTGCGGCAAACGGCAGAGGTTATTATTCATGCTATTAAAGAAGAACAAGTACAGCCGAAAGAAGTAGCAATAATTGCACCCGGTTTGGATGCGATCGCCCGTTACACCCTTGTAGAAATTCTAACTAAGCAAAATATTCCAGTAGAATTCCTCAACGATCAACGTCCTCTGATTAGTTCTCCCAGTATCCGAGGTTTACTCACAGTTCTAGCTTTTGTCTATCCCGGTTTGGGACGCTTAGTCGATAGAGATGCAGTAGCAGAAATGTTGGTTGTCTTAAGTAAGGGAGGAGAAGAAGAAAGAAACTCAGATTCCCCTATCGCTCCATCCTCCCACATCGATCCAGTAAGGGCGGGATTAATAGCAGACCACTGTTTTGTACCCCATCCCGAACAACCCAACTTACTACCCGTCACCACATTCGATCGGTGGGATAGATTGGGGTATTCAGCAACAACAGCTTACAGCGAGATTTTACAATGGTTGGAAGAACAGCGAAAACAACAGGAATTGCGTCTGATTCCCAGCCCAATTTCCCTTTTGGATAGATCCATTCAGCGTTTTTTATGGAATGGCAGCAATTTGCCTTATGACCAACTAGCAGTGTTGCGAGAACTGTTAGAAACTGCCCAACACTATTGGGAAATCGATACACGACTTCGGCAATTTTCCCCCAATCCCGTACTCCCTAATCCCCAATCGCCAATCCCTAATCCCCAATCGCCAATCCCTAATCCCCAATCGCCAATCCCTAATCCCCAATCCTCAATCGCCGAATTCATACAACTACTACGACGCGGTACGATTACTGCCAACCCCTACCCCATGCGTCCCGTCGGACTCCAATCAAACGCTGTCACCCTAGCAACTATCTTCCAGTATCGTTCCTCTCGGCGATCGCATCGCTGGCATTTTTGGTTAGATGCAGGTTCTCCCCTATGGGCAAAAGGTGGAGCGGCAACATTATTTGGTGCGCCATTCTTCCTGAGAGAAAGGATGGGACAACCGTGGACAGCAGAAGATGAAAAATTAGCAGATGAACAGCGATTGCAAAGGATTTTGACAGATTTACTAGCCAGAGTTTCTGAAAGAATTTATCTGTGTCATAGCGATTTAGCTGTGAACGGACAAGAACAGTTAGGACCTTTACTATCTTTAGTCAATGCCTGTGTTCCCCTTACAAGTAGTGTAACCATGCAGGAAAACCGCACCCAATCCGTAGAGTCCGATAGCTTACAATATGAAGTTAAGTGAAGAAGTTTATGAAAAATCAGAATCGAAAGCAATGGTATTATTTGGATTTGGTAAAAAATTAACTCTTCCCACTCCCGAACAAGCATTACCTGGAAGAGCAGAAGAAATGCCAGTACCCGGTCAGCACTATGTGTTAGGGAATCCTCTCAAACCTCCCTTTCCAGAAGGTATGGAGATGGTAATATTCGGTATGGGTTGCTTTTGGGGAGCAGAACGGAAGTTTTGGCAACTCGAAGGAGTTTACACCACAGCAGTTGGTTATGCTGCCGGAATCACGCCCAATCCCACTTATAAAGAAGTTTGTAGTGGAATGACTGGTCATAATGAAGTTGTGTTAGTAGTTTATGACCCAAAAGTCGTTAGCTACTCTCAGTTGCTAAAAGTTTTCTGGGAAAATCACGATCCCACTCAAGGAATGCGTCAAGGTAACGATGCTGGTACTCAATACCGTTCGGGAATTTATGTCTACTCTGAAGACGACAAGAAACTAGCACAAGCATCTCTTGATGCTTACCAAGAAGCCTTAAACAAGTCCGGTTATGGCAAAATCACCACTGAAATCCTAGATGCTCCCAAGTTTTACTACGCGGAAGCTTACCATCAGCAATATCTCGCTAAAAACCCTAATGGATATTGCGGGTTGGGTGGAACAAATGTGGCTTGTCCTGTAGGAATTTTACAGTGACCAGTGACCAGTGACCAGTGACCACCTGACCAGTGGTTGGTAGTTGATAATTAACAATTAACAATTAACTACTAACCACTAACAATCAAATCTTAAAATCTTCGCTAATCTCTTGCAGTATTGCTTGAAGTTGAGCCATTGCGTCATCTGATAGCTGCGATCCCCCATCTATTTCGATTTGCACTTTGATTTTTAGCTCGCCACCATTTGCTACGTTTTCTAGTTCTACAATTCTTTCTGCTAACTCTTGAAGTTCTTGAGGTTGCAAGTAAGCTGCTGTTAAGCGCACATTTCCCTTCGGTTTAAGTTCTGAGCCATTAATTCGGTATCGAGCAGATGAATCTGAAACTCCGGGTTGTTTCCGTGTCGCATCATTTCTTCCCTGGAGTCTGAGTTGACGGTTTTTTCCTTCGTCTTGGGGTGCTTTGAGTCTTTGTTTGAGAATTAACACCGCCATTTGAGACAAAGAACGATCTTCTGCTTCTGCTAATTTTTGCAGAGCTTCCTTATCATCTTCTTCTATATAGAGAGTCACAGTTACTTTAGCCATGTCCCCATCATAGGCTTTGTTACGTGTTTTGAGGGTAAATACATATAAACACACAAAAACACATAGATATTGTGTTATGCTAATTTCTATCAATCCTTCCTTAAAAGTCAAAAGCCAAGGCTCAACCTTTTACAGTTAGCACTGGCTTCTGACCTCCCTATTTCAGGAGAATTTTTTTATGGTAAAACCTGTTGGTTGTCAAACTGATGGGTGCAGGGGCTGTCTCCAAGCTTTAAATGTCTTTGGTATTGCACAAGTCATTGCGAAATGTCTGGCTTCTTAGAGAAGTTAGGCATCTAGACCAACTCGAGCCTTATCAACAGTCATTGAAGTGCTAAGAAAATCTCAATATGAATCCTCGTCCTCTGACTCAGCAAGAGCTAGATCTGATCCAATTCTATAGTTGTTGTCAACTAGGAATGACTCCCACTCGATTTTACGCTAAGTGGCAGGTCAGTTATGAAATGCTAGCTCAAATTTGTTCGCGATCGCCTTCAACTGTGAAGCGCTGGTTTGCTCATGGTGCTAACTACCGCCGACCCAAGCCTTCTGACTTACGCCATCTTGCATTGATGGATTTTCTACTAGAGCACTTTGACGAACTTCCACCCGAACTCTTGCTCGAACTTTGTTTTCCTAAATTCAGCACTGTATAGAGCAAAGTGTAAAAAAAAGCAAGTCCATTTTGAAATGTCTTTTTCAGACACCCTCACATAAACTTGCTTCAGTCCAAAAATAGAGTCACGACAATCGTATGACATACATAGACAGATTAAGTCCCTGGTGTCTGGTTCGACTTCAAGCAAATATGCAGCATGAAATTGTTGCGCGGTTTCGTCGTCGCAACGATGCAGAGGCGCATCTACAAGTGATGCAAAGGCTGAGTGCAGATGGAAAATATACCATCATTTTTAATCCAGTCATAGAAGAACAAATCTCCGATCGCAAAGGATAAAGGATGCAGGCAAAAGTTAACTCTTTATCTATTCTCCTTTAAACCTTTCTGAACAAAATGTAAGGGCGCTCTTAGAGGTTGTTTGAAAAGTAGTTGGCTGTGATTTTAGGCACTTATCGATCCCCCCTAGCCCACGCCAGTCGCTGTGAGTTCGGGAGACCCTCCTGCAGCGCTGGCTCCCCTTAAAAAGGGGGGAAAATACTTTTAAAGTCCCCCTTTTTAAGGGGGATTTAGGGGGATCTTGAATGTTTTACTACTGATGAAAGAACTTTTCAAACATCCTCTTGCGTTGCGCCCCTACTATGACTTGCAGGTTATTGGTTGTCTTTCTTTTTTTTGGTAGTGAAAATGGTGGTAAACATCATGAGAAAACCACCTAAGAGAATTGCGATCGCAATTCCTGCTGTTATCCCATCAAGTGTATTGGTGTCCATGTTAAAAATCTACCCCACGTTTGAGTTCTACACCTTGGTTAGCATAATGCTTATGACAATAAACTTCAGAGTGTGTACTTGCTAAGTCAAAGTATGCTGGCTGATGTTGACAGCGCCCGGTAATAATGACTTCCGTATCTCGTGGCTTGCGGAGTAAAGCTTGAACAATGGGTTCAATGGGTAATAGTTCTAAATCTACGGTTGGATTGAGTTCGTCAAGAATGATGGTTTTGTACAAACCAGACGCAATTGCGGTTTTCGCAATTTCCCAGCCCCGTTCCGCTTCGATGTAATCTAGCTGTTGGCGGGAGTTACGCCAAACAATGGCATCTCGACCACAGCGTTGATGATCTACAACTTCTGGATATGACTTTTGTAAAGCAGCTATGGCAGCATCTTCTGTGTAGCCAGTACCGCCTTTAAGCCACTGCATAATCAATACACGGGTAGAACCTGGATGATTGATTCCCCTACCAATCGCTTTCAAAGCTTTACCTAAAGCACTCGTTGATTTACCTTTACCCGCACCTGTGTAAATTTCAATACCTTGAATTCCCTGTAATTTAGCTGTTGGATGAACTTGAGGTTTCATCTCAGAGTGTAAATCCGCAATATCAAGCAACTGTTGTGGTGCAGCACGTCCAGTCGCAATGATTTCTAATTCTTGGGGCTTAGATTTTAATGTCCGAACCACTTCATCTACAGGAAGCAGCCCTAAATCTAGGACTGGGTTGATTTCGTCTAAGACAACAACTGAGTATAATCCAGAAGCAAGAGCGCCTTTAGCCACGTCCCAACCTCGTGCTGCTTCAGCGCGATCGTAAGACGTAATTTCATCTGGACCAAAAAATTCTGCTCTGCCAGTACGGACTTGATCGATTAGGTGAGGAAATCCGCTTTGCAATGCGGCGATTGCCCCATCCTCATCGTAATCTCGTTCTGGACCTTTAAGAAACTGTAGTAGTAAAACACGGTTAGAATTATTTCGTGCATGAATTCCCAAGCCGATAGAGCGTAAAACGACTCCCAGTGCAGCTTGTGACTTGCCCTTTCCCGCGCCGTCATAAACATGAATCTGACCTGTTAGTCGTGAGGAACGCAATTGTGCTGTCCGGATACCGATGCCGTTTCTTGTCATCTCGCAAAAAGCTGTAACGTCGCAGTCTTCTATATTACACAGATTTTGCTTAATTGTTATTAAGAAAGGCAGCCTTGCTGGAGGCTGAAGAGAATACAGGCTCCCGCCTTCTTCAAGTGGAGGCTTGTGTGTTGCAGAATATCGAGATATATAAAGAAAAGCAACAAAGACAGATTTGGACAAAAAGATGGTAAAAGAAGAATAAAATAATTACCTCTAAGTAGCTAGGCAGAAATAAACCAAACTATATTACAAAATGTAAACAGGCTAGAAATCTTTACCAAGGACGAATGACTAATGACGATCCTCACAGGTTAACTTTAATTGTCCTGACTCACTTATCGTAATGTGGTTACACCTTACCTATCACTTTTATATGTTTGAACTTCCCGAACTCCCACTTCCTAGAATTTTCCCTTTTGGCGCAATTCTGTTCAATTTCTTATTTTTACTAGTGTCTATTCCTATAGAATCCTTCATTTTAAATTCAAGATTAAGATTTGATAGAAAAACAAGCGTTTTCTATGCTATTGCCATCAACCTTTTTTCTAATGTTATTGGTTGGATTATATTTTTTCTGTTAGATCCAGTTCTACCAATACAGGTAAAGTCAGAACTTATTAACTACATTTTCTTCGACCAATTGCGGTCGAGTAATGTTCAATCTTTGTTAATCTTAACAGCATTTATTATTTTCTTTGGGACTTTTATAGTCAAATATATTTTGTTAAGAATTCTACTTTTATCATTAGCAGAATTTGGAAAAGCACAACCAGAACCTGTAGTAGAGAGAAACTCCCGTCGGGCTTACAAAAATAAACTGCAAAATTCAACTGTAGTGACTAGCATACTGGTAGCAAATGCACTTAGCTACAGTTTTATAGTGGCTGTTTTATTTATTCGTTCATTAGATATTTAAAGGAAAAAAAGTATGCAGATAGTTAGAGATTTATTTGGTGTATTCAATGTTGTTGGAGATATTTATGCAAGAATAAAGAAAATAGTCATTCCGCCAAAAGCATATTCCTGGCAGACATTAATTTATCTGAGTATTTTTTCTTGGTTCATGTCGTCCATGGCTACAGGCTTGATAAAAGATATTATTGCCTTTTGTGGCTGGATATTTTTAATTTTAGGGACTGCTTGGTATACAACGGATAGCCCAATACTCATTCCCGGAACTAATATGCCTATAGGGGCTGTTATAACTGGATTTTTAGTCAGCGTTTTTGCTTTTGGTCGTGATGAAACTATATTGACAACCAGAACAATAGTTCTTTGGCCAACAATTTCAGCAATCATTACTGCAATACCAGAATTTTTTGAAGGAACCGGTACAGAAGCTAAAACTCTGATTCCCAAAATAGAAGACCGTCAAAAGATGATAATATTAATTGGTAGCTGTGCAGTCATCAGTTGCTGGTTGCAATTTTACTTTGTGACGGAAAACTGGTTGAATGAATTTCCAAGCTTGCAGGTAGATAATTACCAAGGCAGTGCTTTTGTAAGTAGAATAGAACCTGCAGAGAAAATTCCGAGAAATGGCGTTGTTATTTTAGATAAGCTTGCACCTCAAATAGAACAGCAATTAAACGAACAACCTTGGTCTCAAGTGGAACAATGGCTTCTAAATGCCGGACAAAACGTAAATAGACTGGGTAGACAAGTCATTGAAACCAATTTGGCACAATTTGACGAGAAAGCTTTATGGGTTGTGGAACCTCGCGTAACAAATCTTAAGTCAGGTTACAAACTTGACTTACTAAGTATTTGGATGGGTCCCACTTCCACTCCTCGCGGGTATTATCTTAAGAAAACTTGTCAAATAGAACCTGTTGCAAATATTGGGAATACTAGAAGCAGAGTTACTAATAAACCCGATGAAAAAAATACACTGGCAGAAGTGAGTTGCGAACCGAAAACATCGTTCTTTGCAGGTTCACCTCCACCTCAGCAATAATAAAGGGTTAGTTGTTAGTAGGGGCGCAAGACCTTGCGTCCTTACAGTCGTTAGTAGCAAATAACTAATAACCACTAACCACTAACCACTAACCACTAACCACTAATAAATTTTTATGAATTTCAATAGAGTTTTTGTATTAGCAACTAACGTGTTTCGAGAAGTGGTGCGCGATCGCATTCTCTATATTGTGTGCTTTTATACTATAGTACTAGGAATTGCCATCCGTTTACTTCCTGATTTTGCTGCAGCCACGGAGGACAAAATGTTTTTGGACTTTGGTTTAGCGGCGATGAGCATCCTTGGTTTGATTGTTGCTATATTCGTTGGCACGGGATTGATTAATAAAGAAATTGAAAAACGTACTGTACTAGTACTGATTGCAAAGCCTGTTAGCCGAAGTGAATTTATTACAGGGAAATATTTAGGCTTACTTATGGTGCTAGGCTTATTGATTGCTGCTATGACAGCGATCTACTTGATATTTTTGCAAATGGGTCGTATTTCCTATCCATTGGTAAGTATTCTAGTAAGTACCATTTTTCTATTTTTTCAGTTATCCTTAGTGGCAGCGATCGCAGTCACCCTAGGAGTGTTCACTAGTTCCATTCTGGCAACAGCATTAACATTTGCAGTGTACTTAGCGGGTAATATCACTCAAGATTTGCTTCAACTTGGTCGTATAAGTCAAAGCCCCGGTATAGAACGCATAACTCAAGCTTTATACTTGGTGTTACCAGATTTATCTCGATTAGATATAAAAAATGATGCTATTTATGGATTTGGTACGTTACCCGACTCAGTAACGCTATTACTGAATGCTGGATATGGTTTGCTTTACACTATTATGTTGTTATTAATAGCCATTTTTAGCTTTTCACAAAGAGAGTTTTGACCAGTGACCACCTGACCAGTGACCAGTGACCACCTGACCAGTGACCAGTGACCACCTGACCAGTGACCAGTGACCACCTGACCAGTAACCAGTGACCACCTGACCAGTAAAGAGAAAAGGTAGGGGAACGAATTCTACCTTGTCCCCCTTGTCCCTTGCCCCTCAATACTACGTAGGTTTTGCCATTCTTTCCTCCCCTGCACCCCTTGCATCCCCTACTTGTCTTGATGGAAAATCTTGTTAAGCAAGTAGTATTGCCTTGCCGCTCAAACTTTGCACCCTGAGATTTATTAAAATAAATTAAAAGAATAATTGTGGGTAGTGAACTGTACTATCAGGCATAATAGTACCGTGTAGCTTTGCATTTGTGAGATTTGTCTCCCAGAGATTAGCCTCACTTAAATTTGCCTCTATTAAATTTGCCCACGTTAGATCTGCACCCGTTAAATTGGCTTGATTTAAATTTGCTTCTAGCAAAATTGCCCCACAAAGCTTTGCCCCGGAAAGATTTGCCCTAACCAAATTGGCTTCAATCAGTGATGCTTCAATTAATCTTGCTTCACTTAAGTCCGCTTCACTTAAATCTGCATCACATAAAGACGTTGACCACAGGTTACTGCGAGATAATTTGACCCTCCATAAGAAAGCCCCACACAAATTCGCAGCATATAAATTTGCACCGCTTAAATTAGCTTCGCATAGAGAAGCTTCGTATAGATAAGCATCTTGCAAGTTGGCTTCCTGCAAATTTGCACCACTTAAATTTGCTCCGGTGAGGATTGCCCCACTTAGGTTTGCACCACGTAAATCAGTTCCGATCAAATGAATTCCACTTAAATCAACGGCTCTTAAGTCAATTCCGCTTAAGTTACATCCACTCAAGTCCCTTCGATGAAAACACGTATCCGTAATTTGACTGAGAATAAATTCCTGTTTTTCAGCAAAGTTTCTCATGGTATGACCTCTGGGTGTGTAAATACCTCCACGGGAGATACTTAACAATTACTGCATCTCTGAGATTACACCGCAAACGTAGTCAAGCTGGGTAAAAAATCTAAAAAAATTGGAGAAAATTTCGGGAAAAATTCGGGAAGACCTTATGATAGGCAATTTATGTCATTTTTATGTCAAAAGATCCTGATAAAGGTTACAAAAGCTTGATAAGAATGGGGAACTCGGGGTCCCCTCTGGGGATAAGGGGCGATGGGGAACTCGGGGCCCCCTCTGGGGATAAGGGGCAATGGGGAATGGGAAAATGATTAATATTCAATGCCCAATGCCCAATGCCCTGTTTTCTCAAGAAACCTGCTTCATTCGATATCCCAATCCGTGAATTGTCTCAATCAAATCGTCTGGGGCTGCAACAGATCTGAGTTTTTGACGCAAAGCTTTGATGTGTGCTTTGACTGTATCCTCCTCTGGAGGATTTTCACTGTTCCATAGGTTTTCCAGAATGACTGCACGGCTGAGAACTCTACGTCCATTCCGGAGTAACAGTTCTAGAAGACTAAATTCTTTAGGTGTCAACTGTAAAGGGATATTCAGGTATGTCACTTCGTAAGTACTGGGATTGAGGTACAAACTCCCCCACGCTAGAGTGGGTGTAGAGGCAAAACTTCCGCGTCGTAATAAAGCACGAATGCGGGCTAATAATTCTTGCAAATCGAAGGGTTTGACGACGTAATCATCCGCACCAGCATCTAAACCATTAATTTTATCGGTTCTGGTATCGCAGGCGGTTAGCATGAGTATTGGCAAAGTATAACCATGATACCGCAAGCGCTGACAAAGACTGATACCGTCTAGTATGGGAAGCATAATATCCAGCAAAATGAGGTCGTAAGCTACGATCTTTATCTGTTTCCAAGCAGACTCCCCATCTTTCACTAAATCTACGACATAAAGCTGATCCGTTAACGCTTCACATAAGGCTTCTGCTAAACGCCCATTATCTTCAACAAGCAAAATTCGCATATCAACTACAAAGAAATCTTAAAAAAATCCTAATCCAAAAATCAGAAAGTGCTATCAATCATCATAGAAATTTTAGAGAGATATTGCAGTGTTGTACATGAAGTGGTTTTTAGAAAGGAAAATTTTGACTGTTGGGTTTGCCCTTGCAGTACTTATTCTCACGGTTGTCAATACTATTTCATATCAAAACACTGCAAAAGTTTTTTCTAGGCAAAAACAAGTAGAGGCTTCCTACGAAGTTTTGCAAAAAGTTAGAGATATATTAACTACACTACGAGATGCAGAAAGAGCAAGACGAGGTTATATTATTACAGGAAAAGAATCTTATCTGGAAACTTACAATACTGCTGTTCAAAGTATTAATACTGAATTTAATGAAGCTCAAAATGCAACTGCTAATAATCAAAATCAACGTCGAAAACTTAATCTTATTAGACCCTTAATAATTGAAAGAGTTAATTTAATTAAAACTTCAATTAAATTATACAAACAAAATAAATCAGATACAAAGACTCAAATAGCTTTGACAGATAAAGGGCTGATGCTTCACGATGAAATTTGGCAGATTATTACTCAAATAGAAAACGAAGAGCAGCTACTATTACAGCGTCGGAGGGCAGAATCAGAACAAAGTTTTCACTTCACAACTATAATGACGATCGCTGGTTTCTGCTTTAGCTTTAGTTTATTGTTTTCTGTCTACTCACTCCTTCAGGCACAAATTAACAAAAGACAGCAGTTGGAAAAGGTTTTAAGAGAAAGCAAAAAACGATACCGAAAATTATTTGAAGTCAATCCTCATCCTTTATGGGTTTACGACCTAGAAACTTTAAAGTTTTTAGTAGTCAATGAAGTTGCTGTTAAGCAGTATGGTTATTCTCAAGCAGAGTTTTTATCGATGACGGTTAAGAATATTTTGCCACCAGAAGATGTATCAAGCGTTATGAAGAGAATTTATCAACTCTCTTCAACAATAAAGCAAACAGCGATCGAGAGGCATAAAAAGCAAGACGGTACGTTAATTGATGTTGAAGCCATTTCTCACGAACTGATTTTTAGAGGAAGACGTGCAAGGTTAGTACTAGCACGCGACATTACTATAGAAAAACAAGCAAGGGAAGCAGAAGAAATCCGACGAAATTTAGAAAAAGAACTAGAATTGCGGGAATTGAAAACTCGTTTTTTTTCAATGGTATCCCATGAATTTCGCACTCCCTTAAGTACGATTTTGATTTCAACTCAAGTTTTAGAAAACTCTAAAGATTGGTCGGAAGAGAAAAAGCGAAAAAATTTGCAACGCATTCAATCTTCTGCAAAAACCATGACCCAACTATTAACAGATATTCTCACTCTATCAAGAGCCGAAGCAGGAAAATTAGAGTTTAAACCTCATCCTCTTAATTTAGAAAATTTTTGCTACACCATAGTGGAAGACATACAGTTTATTACGGGAAGTCAACAAGATATTATTTTTCTCCATCAATCTTTAGAAAAAATAGCTTGTGTGGATGAAAAACTTCTCCGTTCAATTATTACCAATCTACTGGATAACGCTATTAAATACTCACCTCAGAATAGTAAAATATACTTTACTCTAACAAAAGATAAAGAACAAGCAATTTTTCAAATTCAAGACCAAGGAATTGGAATTTCTCAAGAAGATCGAGAACAGTTATATCAAGCTTTCCAAAGAGGCCAAAACGTGGGTGATGTGTCAGGAACAGGATTGGGGTTAGCAGTTGTGAAAAAATGTGTGGAATTACATGGTGGTAGTATCAATGTGGAAAGTCAACTAGGAGTTGGGACTACTTTTACCGTCTCACTCCCCTCTTAACCCTCTTTCATCACTTTCGTCAAAGTTGGTCGGATTTGTGGTGCTAAATCATTGGCAATTGCAGTAATTAACCTATGATGAACACCCGACCCTAAAGATGGATGTTCCAAATAAGGATTCATTCCAGGAAAAGGATATGACATAAGTTAATTGCCGTCAATTTTACCTAAGAACAGGCTAATACCAATTCTCTATATTAAAGCAACAGATTGAGAGCCCCCCTAGCCCCCCTTAAAAAGGGGGGAAAGTACTTAAAGTCCCCCTTTTTAAGGGGGATTTAGGGGGATCGTGTGTAGCAATCATTTGGAGAATTGGTATAACATTTCTTGAAAGTAAAGTAGAATAGAAAAGTCGTTATGAATGTTATTTTTTATGAAGAGGCAAGTAATTATTTATCCAGGTGAAGATGGATATTGGGTAGCTGAATGCCCTAGCTTACCTGCTTGTATTAGTCAAGGTAAGACGAAAGAGGAATCAGTTGTTAATATTAAGGAGGCTATTGAGTTATATATTGAAGTTTTAAAGGAAGAAGGTCGTCCTATACCAGAAGATAATTTGGAAACGGTTCTGATTGACGTATTATGAGCAAGTTACCAAGAATTTCTGGTCAAGAGTGCGTTAAAGCATTACGGAAAACAAGATTTTACATATTACGGCAACGTGGAAGCCATATTATTTTGCGTAGGAATGAACCGTTTTCTGAAGTTGTTGTACCAAATCATGACGAATTAGACAAAGGAACTTTACGAGCTATTATTCGATAAGTTGGTTTGAGCGTTGATGAATTTATCGAGTTGTTGTGAAAAGGTATCCCCTCAATATTTCGGTGTAAGCAATGACTTGGCGTTACTTTCTTAGGACATGAATTTAAAACGTGCAACAACGCTAACTACATGGAAAATTCAACTCTTCGTCCATATCCTTATAATTTGCATTATTTATCTCTCAGCATGCACATAGTCTACAAAGTAAAATTTAGGGCTTAACAAGAATTTGAGCCAAGTGTAAACTGATAGACTTAAAAGTGCCAAAATAATTAAAGGTACACCTAATTTCACTCGAAGTACATCGGGAAAAGTAGCAACTGCTGAAACAAGAATGACAAAGCATCCCAAAAGTATCCACTGCAGGCGCTGTATGTTTTTCAGCGCACCTCGACAGCTACTACAATGTTGAGTATGTTGCTTATAACGATTGAGTAGTTCTTGACGATTCTCGTTTATTGTCAAATTTTGTGGAATGTCTATCCCAACTTCGTTCCAAGGTAATTGTCCTTGACAATATTTATCAAACCATCTCCGAAACTCAATAACCAAGAGATCTGCGCTTGTGGGTAGTCGGTAAGCAGTTTTCCAGTTACCTTTTTGCTGTTGGAGAAAATACTCTTGTTGGTGTAAAAAAATCATATCTCCATCCAGTACTTGATTCCGGTTTTGAATGTGATCCCACCAACGAGGTATGAGACGATGAAGGGTTTTGGCAAAGTTACGGGGAAACTGAGCTACAATTCTTGATTTACCCGGAGCCACTGGTATGCAATAAGTTACAAGCCCTATTTGTTTTCCTTGGTTACCAAAATTGATGGCATATTCTAAGTGACAAGGTGGCTCAAAAGTAATTGTTGTGTTGTACCCTCCTTGATTGGCGACTTGAATCAAGTTTGGTGTTGATTGTACAACTTTCATGTTCATGGGAGCTGCTTTTTCGCGATCGCCCTGCACTCCGTGATGGGCAAAAGGAACATGACTGGGGTCTGCCACATTTTCTACAAGGGTTTGCCAGTCATAATCCAAATCTCGTACAAAAGAATGCCACACAAAACCTTGACTTGCATCAACCTGTGGCGACAGAGGTAACGCTGTATTAGCTGCTTGCTCGGCAGAATTCACATCAGGCCAAACCCAGAGTAAACCATTTTCCTGACAGCAAGGAAATGCGATCGCGCACAGTTGTTTATTCTCAGTCACGAGTTCTGACTTTTCTGCTTGGGGAATGCGAGTACAAATCCCATTAGAATCGAATTGCCAACCGTGATAGCTGCACATTAAATTGCCAGTCTTCTCATCAATTCGTCCTTCACTTAACGGTGCAAGACGGTGAGGACATCGATCTAAAAACACTTGAAAATTGTCAGAGGACTTGGGTTTCCAAATGACCAAACGAAGCCCTAAAAGAGTTACTGGTGTTGGTTTCGTTGGGTCAAGGTCTTCTACAGGCGATATAGGATACCAGTGTTGGAAAAAGTTGAATTCCGTTTGCATATAGAACTCCTATTTAATTTTTTAACTATAAGTACTAGGTAGCCATGTGACAGTTGGGGTGCGGAATGGGGGTTTTAACCACATTAGTACCCCCCTTAATCCCCCCGATGTATTGGGGGGAAACTAGATTTCTAGTTCCCTCCCCTTGGAAAGGGGAGGGCTAGGGTAGGGTAAAAAATATTTGATACATCAATCATGACTTTTCAAACATCCTCTAAGCTCTATCATATCTAAATAATCGTTAGCAAATGCTTTGCGTAGAAGTGGGTAAGGAATAAATTCGTCATACTTTTGCATTTGCGGCGCTTCAGAAGTGCTGACTAACGCTTCATTAGGAATTCTTTGCTCGCATAGAGAAATAATTTCAGATTGTAAATATTTCAATTTTTCTGGTGCTAGTTTAATTATGAAAAAATAAGGATTATTGCCACCTATACTTTTAATTTCTAGTGATTCTCGACAAAAACAGTTCAGCAACCTTTCTAATGTACGATAAGCCACTGTACCTATCCAAGGAAAAATACAACACTTACCTTTTTCTAATTGTACGATATAATTTGTATCTAATCCAGAGGCTTTTGCCAATTTGCGAGCAGATTGCAATCTAAGTAAAGCGTTTTTTTGTAAATAGCTATATTCTGTCTCTTCACATAAAACTTGACGCAGTTTTTGCAAAATTTTCGTATGAATAGTACCACTTCCACCACGCCAGTAAATACTTGATTGACCTTCTCCTGGTTTTACCAAAACAATCCTTTTTTTGAAATCAACTTCCGTCACTTCCCAGGTTCTACCTGCTAAAGCAAAGGTATTTCCCACAGGAAGTAGTGTGGCTATACTACCTATTTCTGTATTTCCTTGCTTGACGAGATATTCTTGATTGTCGGAAAAGACAGCATAAAATTGAAATTTTCCTACAATTTTTTCTCCAGTCAAACCAAGAATAACTTTACCTCGTTCGGTTACCTGAATATGATCGATCGCAAGCAAATAATCTATTAATATTTTAAAATCTTCTCTTGAAATATGAGCAAAAGTTGGCAAACTTAAAACTTGCTTTGCCAAATTAGCAGGTGAAATCTCACCTTCAGACACTAAAATACTCATCATTTGTTGATACAACAAACTCCAAGGATATTTAGGAGTCTGAATTGGCTCAATCCAACGCTCCTCTAAATAAAGTTGAATAATAGCGATACACTGCAAAAGTTGCCAAGGGATTTGTTCTGGTAATGGCTTTTCCGAAGATATCTCTTCTTCAGCACATACAAAACGCATATCAGCCGCTTCTCCTCGTCTCCCGGTACGTCCCAATCTTTGTAAAAAACTCGCAACAGAAAGAGGGGATTCCAACTGAATCACTCGTTCCAAATACCCAATATCGATACCTAATTCCAACGTTAACGTTGCAGCAGTTACAGCCGGACGATTCGGTTCGCGCATTGCACTTTCAGTAGCTTGACGCAAACGAGCAGAAATACTGCCATGATGCACGTGATAAATATCTTCCTCTCCCGTCTCACGAGCAATTTTACGTAATGCTCCAATAACTGATTCGGTGAGGGATTTATTATTAGCAAAAATTAGACATTTTCGAGATTTACTCAAATTAAAAATATAGCGATAAGCCGAGTACGGCTTGCGCCAAGGGCGATGCTGCAAAGCAGCCGCTTCGCGAACGCACTCCCTAATTTCCTCTCTTTCACCTACTTCTTGATAGTTGACATCCCCAACATAAAAATGCTCTACAGCTAACTTAATTTGACGCTTACCTGCGTCAATTCTGGGAGTGATAACCGCTCTTCTAGTTCCAGACCGCAACCACTCCTCAGCCATTGAATAATCTCCCAATGTCGCCGATAAACCGATTCTTCGAGGTTCTTTCTTAATAACTCTCTCCAACCGCGTTAACTGGCAAAGAATTTGACCTCCACGTTCCGAACCCATAAAAACGTGAATTTCATCAATAATGATAAATCTTAAATCTCCAAATAGACGTAACAATTCATGATGCTTGTTAATCAACAAACTTTCCAAAGATTCCGGCGTGATTTGTAAAATTCCTCTAGGGGTTTTCAAAAGCTTATTTTTCTGACTTTGAGAAACATCACCATGCCAACAAATAACAGGAATTTCAGCTTCTTTCAACAAATCATTTAAGCGTTCAAATTGGTCATTAATGAGAGCTTTAATAGGACCGATATATAACGCCCCAATTGTAGTAGTAGGGTTTTCGTATAATTCAGTTAAAACAGGAAGAAATGCTGCTTCAGTTTTTCCAGAAGCAGTTCCAGCCGTCACGAGTAAGTGAGCATCTGTATTGAAAATCGCTTTACAGGCTTCGATTTGAACGGGTCTTAACTCAGTCCAGTTGCGATCGTAAATGTATTCCTGAATAAAGGGTGCAAGTTTGGAAAAAATAGCCTCACTCATTTCACAAACTTATTTCCGCAACGTCATCATCTTCATCCACATTAATGTCTACATTTTTCTTGACAGAAGTGGGTTTAAAGTCATTGCCATGAATGAGTTTCTTAAAAGTCAAACTAGGATTTTGGTAGAGAACGTTTGCGACACTAATAAAATCTCTGACAATTTCACCTGGTGTCAGCAAAGCTTCAGCACCCAACCGACTGACAATTTCCTGGACAAATTCTTTCAAATCTCGGTTTGTCAAAGTTTGCTGGTAACCATAGTTAGAAGCATGAATCTCAGCTAACCTTTGCAAAAGCATGAGAATTTCTTCTTCGACAAGCGGATTAAGCCGCAGCACGGGACCTAAAAATTCTTGTACGCCTGCTTGCAACACAAAACGGCTTTCTTTTGTACGTCTTCGCCAAGCAGAATCAGAAAAAAGTCCCCGATTCGGATCTTCTAAAAACCTTGTCGTTCCACCAATAAGAATTCCAAGATGTTCTGCTTTACATTGCATGGTGTCGTTAAACATTCCCAGCAATCTGTTATAATTTTTCTCACGAGTCACTGTAGTCGGTATTTTATACAAATACACGGCTTCATCAAGCAGAACTACCAGCCCTTTATAACCAATTTCAGCAACAAACTTTGCCAATAACTTAAGGTAGTCATACCACGTTTCATCATCAATAATGACGCGAACTCCCAAAGCCGCTTTTGCCTCAATTTTTGTCGTAAATTCTCCCCGCAACCATTTGAGAGCAGCATTCTTTAAATTATCCTCATCCAAACGATAGCCCCGCCAGTAAGCAACAATAACGTTTCCAAAATCAAAACCATGAACTAAATCTTCGATATACTGAACAACTTCTCTAATTTTGTCTTCAACTTTATCATCAAAACCTTCATCATTGGGACGCATACCAGTATCTTTTGCGACCTCTTGTTGAATTTTGTTAATCCATCCTTCTAAAATAGAGATTAAAGCACCGCCATCAGGGCGGGTTTTTGTGGCGAGGTGACTCATTAATTCTCGATAGGTTGCTAAGCCTTCGTTGTTACTTCCTGCAAGCCGACGTTCTAAAGATAAATCCGCATCAGTGACTACAAAACCTTGTTCCATAGCGTAATTTCGGACTAACTGTAGCATGAAGCTTTTTCCAGACCCGTAGTTACCAACAACAAAACGAAATGCTGCTACACCTTCAGCTATATCATCAAGATTTTGTAATAAACTTTTCAGTTCCTTTTCTCTTCCCACTGCTATATGTTCTAACCCCACTCTCGGTACTACCCCCGCACTAAGAGAGTTCATTAAAGCAGTAGATACTTTTTTTGATATTTTCAGCTTTGCCATGTAAATCACCTAAAAACCTCCGGGAGAGGAGAAGCCGCGCAACTTTAGTTCGCGGACGCCAGGTGCTTCAACGGGGGGGACCCCCGCAACGCACTGGCTCAGGAACCTCGACCCGTGCCATTTTAATGGCATTATAAAATGTTTAAAATCCATAGCTGTAGCCGTCTTTTGCATGAATTTGTTTGCAGTATTTGTGACTAATTCCCGCTACTCTTCCAGATTTAGTAGCGATGTCAAAACTACCAGTTTTACGACATAAAACACGACCAATATACTCTCCTACTTTCTTTCCATTCGTGACAACTGCTTTAACAATGTCGCCAGTCTTAAACCCAAAATGAATTTGTTTTTGTTCTCGATGACGAATTGGAAATCCGTGTTTATTTGTGCCGCACATTTGTCTTGTTCCATGACCGTTAGCCCTAATCAGCAAAGGTTTAACTCCTTTGATATTTAAAATCGGAGTCGATTGACCAACACACGCTGCGTCTACCCAATGAAGTTTCGGTAATTCAAGTTTCGTCCTATTGAACTTAGTCAAACCGCCACTACCTGTTTCTACTGGTAGCCCCGTAGCTTTCAGTGTTTCAAATAATGCAAATCGAGTTGTGTTAACAGCAGCCGCGTCTGGAAGAGGTTGTTTTGCTTGCTTTAATATTTTCTCTAATCTTGTTTGGTCTTTTTTGAGGAAATCTCTGATATCTTTTGTCCCTTTTTTCTGATTACATTTTTCGCATGATAATGTAAGATTTGTAATCGAATCACTTCCCCCTTTAGCACGACAATGAATATGTTCTATCTGGAGAGGAATATCTTTTACACCGCAGTAAGCGCATTGTCTGTTCCATTTTTCTAAAAGATACTCTCTCGTTTCGTAGCCGAAAAGAGTACCCTGCTGATATTCTTTCCCCTGAATATTTGGATTGCGGATTAGTTGCATATCAAATTGTACTAATTCTTGACTAATGGCTTCAATTGGTGCAACTTTACGTAATCTTTCAACCCAAGTTTTGATGTTATCAATACGACTTTTTAAGCTTGGTACTAACCAAGTTCTACGTTGTTTTGGGACGGGTTTTTTGTTGCCTTTTCTATACCATTCGTGTTTTGGTGGTTGGCAATATCTTGTTTTGCGATTTCTCCTACTCCTTCTTAGTTGTTTTCTTGAGGTAAGAGAAAACGAAATTGCAAAACCTCGATGTTTAAGTTCGGCTGCAAATACAACCTCACATGATGCATCGTTTACTATTGCTATCCCTGTGACTTGAGAGCCAGGGTCAATTTTAATTCTTAGCGGTTGAACTTCGATATCTGGACGTGCTTCTTTTAAAAGAATAGTAAATGGAAATTTGCAGAATATTGCTGCTTTCCCATTTCTTAAAAGTTGTCTTGCTTGTGCTGGATGGATTGGATTTATTGGACGTTTGTTTGTGCCAATTACAAATACTTTGCTCACAAGGAGCCTCCTTACGGGTAATGTTAGCCTCGCCAAAGTTATTAGTCGGTACTTTCCAAGTAACACTGTCTTCCCCTTCGTAAAACTGTTTAATTACTCGGTTTCAGAGCTACAAACTGGTAACGCATCTGTAGGTGAGAATTTTAACTCTTGCTAATAACGTAGTACTTAAAGTACTTAAGCTGGTCAACTAACTAAAATGTTAAGGCACGAAGCCCTGTCACTTTAGTGCAGGGTGCTGACCTCGTTCTATTCTCGTTATTTAGTTCAGACCTAGCGACGAGAATATATATATGTATATACCTTTAATTTCTTGAGGTTTGCCTAGCCATCATATCTTGGTGGATTGCGATCGCTTTTCTGACATCTGTTATGTATTCTTGATAAATCGTGGGATTATCTGATGCTGTATCAATTAACAGTTCACCCATTGTATCTCGAGCGAGTTCGTTGATAGAGTCAATTAACAAATTTGGCATTGTAATGTTGTCTTCAGCAATCTTTTTTATTGTAGGACTGGGATTCTCTTGTTCTAGTATAGCTTTTAAAACCTGAATTTCATAATTTGGTAGCCGTTCTACGAATTTCTCCCATTCTTCCGATAAATCTTCTGAATTATCTGCTAAACTATTTACTGGTTCTAAAGAATCCATTAATTCAGAGAAGGGGAAAAACTCTGCTTCTCTGTTTTGCTCATTGTGGTAAAGTGAGGTATCGGAAGTTAAAGTTTCCATTTGTTGGAGCAACTCCCAGACTTGACTTTGTAACTGGTCGCGTTCGTTGAGAAGTAATGAAACTTGACCTTGTAACTGTTCTAGCTCTCGACGTTGTTCCGTAAGTTCCTCATGTAAAGAATTTAAACTTGCTTCTATGTTTTCTCTCTCAGCTTTTTTAGCTGTTAGTAACTGAGATTGCTGTTGTTCTTGCACTTCCATCTCGTGAATTTCAACTCGCAACTCATACAATTTTTCTTCAAGTTGTGGCTTGAGCCTGTTCAGAAGGGTAAGACTACTTTCTAATTCTTGTTTTTGTTGTTGGAGTTCAATCAGCTGATTTTGTAAATTTGTGACCTCAACACGAGACACATTACAATTTAATTCCAAACGGCGCTTTTCTGAATTGAGAGCAGAGAAAGAATGATTTAAATCTGTTTTTGTTTTATCTAGTGTTTGTAGCTGGTTTTGAAGATAATTAAGTTCTGCTTCTAACTTTTGTTTTTCTTGAAAAAAAGAGCTTAACTCTCGATGAAAGCTGTCTCTTTGAGTGCGACGTTCTACAAGCTGATTTTGTAATTTACTTGATTCCGAATATAGTAAAGCATTATGTGCTTCTAGTTGCTTAATTTCTGAAACAATGTGGAATTTTAATCCCTCAAGTTCTTGAATTCTCCTTTGAAGAGAATCTAGAACGAGCATTTCATGATTTCGGCGTCGTTTATCTACAAAAAATGCAGCTATGTAAGTTGCAGGTACAGTGACTAAACCTGTAAGAAAGGCTCTATTAAAATCCCAACTTAGGAAGAGGCTGAGACCAAAACTGACACTGAAAGCAATTATACCTATAATGAACCGATTGCTACTCATACTTGATTGATGACTGCTGATTTTTAACATAGTTAAAGGGGATTGGTCACTGGTCACTGGTCACTGGTCACTGATTTAGATAGTGCCAAATCTGATTTTAAGAAGTCAACAAATTGTCGTGCTGTCCTTCCAGAACGACCATTATGACGGGTCGCCCATTGTAAAGCTTGACGTTCTAATTCCTCCCTATCGATTTCAATTTCGGCTTTTAGTGCTAAATGACGGACAATTTGCAGATAAGTTTTTTGATTGGCTGGTTCAAAAGTCAAAGTTAAACCAAAGCGATCGCTAAAAGAAAGTTTTTCCTGCATAGTATCCCAAGCATGAATTTCGTCATTTTCTTTAGGAGATGGGCGATCGGCAAAAAATTCTCGAATTAAGTGACGGCGGTTTGAGGTGGCATATACAACTGCATTTTGAGGTCTTGCAGTCAAGTTCCCTTCTAATACAACTTTGAGTGCTTTAAAAGCATCATCATCTTCCTCAAAAGAAAGGTCGTCAACAAAGATAATAAATTTTTGTGGTAAACCGCGTAACTGTTCCACGATTTTTGCTAAATCCTTTAATTCAGATTTTGCCACTTCTACCAGGCGTAAGTTCCCCTTGCCATATTCATTTAACAAAGCTTTGATTAGAGAAGATTTTCCCGAACCACGGCTTCCGTACAGTAGTACGTGCAAGGCGACCTGTCCTGATAATAAAAATTCAGTATTTTTTAACAAAGCTTCCTTTTGAGCCTCATAACCAGTCAATTGATTCAAACGAATTGGATCGGGATGGTATATTCCAACAAACTGTCCTGCTTCCCAACGCAAAGCTTGACATTCTGCAAATAAACCAGTACCGGATTTACGATAATATACAGCTAATTCTTCTATTGCGTCAGCCCAATTTTCTAAATGTTGTAGTTTTTCGATTACGGGTAATTCCCGATCTCCCACCGCCTCCTCTGGCTCCACATACCAAACCACTGGTGATATAGGTAGATATGCTCCAGTTTGCACCCATTCGCTTAAAGTCGCGCTACTGCATTGATAAAGACTTTGTAGCGCTTGTAAATCGTGTTCTGCTGCTGCTACCAAAGAATATGGCAAATTCTCGAATTCTTGCTTTTGAGCAAGTTGAGAGAAAGGATTGTCATCTCTAAGGATTTGAGTCACGAGATAATCTTCCCAGTTTTGACCTCTTGCAGCTAAGCATTTGAAGTAACTGCCGTAGGCTTGAAGACAACCTCGCGCATCCGCATCAATATAGCGTATAGCTTGCAACAAATCAAGAAATGCTTTCCCTGCTTCGCTTTGAAGTACAGATTGGTAGAGTAAAAGGGAGGCTGCTTGGCGTTGGAGGAACTGAACCTTTGCAACTACTTGGTTATCCATCAATTGATACCATGTTGGATTTTGGATGAGTGGATTTTGGATTAATAAAGCCTTGATAGAGCTTATTTTCACCCAATTATCTGTAGCACTCTTTTTTCAGATGGTATATTACAGCTGTTTTCCGTTAAATAGACTACACTTATAGGGGCGCGGCGACCTTGCGCCCTTACAAACAGCGTGGTTCATTTAGGTGGAAACTGTAGTAAAGTGATATGAGTTAAGAGTTCTGGTAAATGTTCTGCCAATGCTTGCAGCAAAATCAAAATCTACACAGGTTTTACAATGACTTTAGGTATTGTTGCAGCCCTTGTCTACGGCATTTTAGTCATTCTTGGTGGTATTATTGGCTACTTTAAGAGTAATAGTACGATTTCGCTTGTCAGTGGTATTTTAAGCGGCGTATTATTGCTTCTTGCAGCTTTTGTCCAATTCCAAGGACAAAGTTGGGGCGCGATCCTAGCATCTGGTGTCACTGCTTTTTTAGTCGTTTTCTTCGCATTCCGATTGGCTAAAACGCGCAAGTTTATGCCCGCAGGATTGATGATTATCCTGGGTACATTGGCATTAGCAATCATGGTGAAGCAATTGGCAGTGTTTAAGTAAATTAGGTATTGGATGAGCAATACTAATTTTTTCAACTCTGAAGAATCCCCGACCGTTTACTTATGTCTTATTAAATTCTAAACAACAACAATAGCGTAGCTGATATGAAGATGCATATTATTTTTACCCCTCCTAACCTCCCCTTATAAAGGGGAGGAAAATAAATTTCCTGTTTCCCCCCCTTTATAAGGGGGAGCTACTGCGCCATCGCGGGTTAAGCGACTTGTAGCAAGTGGTGAGTCCACCCTTGTAGGCGGGTTTCCCACGCCCAGAGGAGTGGCGAACCCGTAAGGGCGTGGATTAAGGGGGGTAAGGAGAAATGCCACAGATGGTAGAGTTTTTTCGGGAGCATCTTCATCTGAAAACGGTATTCCATCAGCATTGCTATATGAACCTCAAGCAATTAGCACCTATTTTTGCTATCTATTTGCTGACTTGCCCAATTTGGTTGCATAACTCTGCAAAGGCTCAGCAACAAGATATCAAACTCGTACCCTTTTTTGATAATGAAAACAATCCCGTATCTGTAGACTATCCTGAAAGACAACAGCTAGATATTTCCCCACCAGCACCTCAATTGAATCCATTCGACAAAGCTGTATTAAACGTTTGCGGACTTATAGGTACTAGAGTTAGCCCCAATAAATTTAGGAGTTGCTGTCATATTATCCAGATGTAGTACAAAAACTTCAGCAAGTTACCAATGGTGAATTGCGTTCCGGACGCAAGCAAAAAGCACAATTTATAGAAGATTTAACAGAAATTTGGTTTAAGCGTCGTGGGTTTGAACACATCTTTTGTGGAGAAATATATAACGCTAATGATATCGGTGGTTTACATTTTTACGGCAGATCTTTAGAATTACAAAATCAGGGAATTGGAGGACGCTTTGTTAGCGATAAAACTCGCGAGGAAGTTGTTCTTGGAGTTATATATACATTAGGAGTTGTTATTAAGCAAGGTAACCAAACAGTGACGGACGTTATTAAAGGATATGGTTATCTTAGTAACGCTCAAGAAATGCTTTTAAATGTTACAAAAATCTTTAAGCTTCAAGGAGAAACTGACGGAGCTTGCATATATAATGCACGAGACCAAGAAACTGGAAAAAAGTTCCCTACAGTGTTTGTCAGGAAGGAAAAGGCAATAATCACCTATTACCCCGATGCGACACCAAGTGGTGAAAAATGTAAAGATTCTTAATTGTTCCACCTTTTAACTAAAAGTTAAATCATAGGCAATCAGTAGTTAACTACTCCCTTTCCGCTCTAAAATTACCAAATTTTGTAGGTGGGGCTATGCCCTACAACTGCGAATGTGCGGCATAGCCCTATTTACTTGTTTAGTGCTCATTCGTACATGAGATCTTGGTGCGATCGCTACAAGCTGTTGGAGGGGAGCCTCCTGCCCTTGTTATAAGAGAAAGTGTGAGTTAACCTCGTAAAAATAACTGAGTAATGTAGTAAGTACTGCCAATTCTCCAAACACCTACCCCAGTCTCTCTAAAAATTGGACGTAGAATATTCTCACGGTGTCCGGGGCTTTTCATCCAGCCCTTCACTGCAACTGGTACGGGTTGGGGAATATTTGTACTTTTGAATAAATTTTCACCTACCACCCAGTATATAATTCCTCCCGATTGTGCTCTTTGGGAAAGAGTACTACCATCAGCTCCAGTGTGGCTAAAAAAGTTTTTCTCAGCCATTTGCCGACTGTACCTTCGGGCAACTTGTGCTAACTTTTCATTGTTTTACAAAGGTTTTAGCCCATATTTAACGCGAACTTTATTAATATCTTGCCTAACTGCTGCCTCAATCGTGGCTGTTGCAGAAGTTTGGGCGAGAACAGGAGGTTTTGGAGGTTTGCTAGATGGCACTTCCATTTTAGGTAAGGGAGGCAAATACTCTACAGCCTCCTCACAACCTGTGGTTAAAAATGCTAGTGTTACTCCTACAACCGAAATCACTTGGGTTATCAAGCTTTTGCGCTTGTATTTTATATGAAATTTCGACAACAAATTTCTCCTCTGAATTTGTCCTTCTATAATAAATACAATAATGAAAAATCAACTAGTAACCAATAAAACTAATGAAACAAGTTTCAAAGTTTGAGCAGGTTTTGGAATGTGTTGAGACTTTATCGATTGCAGAACAAAAGGCAGCAGTAGAAGCTATATCTTCGCTGCGGGCGCTCCAATAAAATATTAATTGTATCAGTGACACACGAGCGGGACAAATGACACTAACACAATTCTCGGATGAACTTATAAATACGTGGTTAGAAGATGGTCAATGTATTAGAGAATATTATTCTGAACTGGTTGCAAAGGAGGGACTAAAATCAGCAAGAAGTATCGGAGAAAGAGACGAAGAAAGAGATTTTCGAGTTTTCGAGCTGCTTTTTGAAAAAGTTTCGATTTGGTCTAATTGTTCAATACTGGATGTAGGTTGTGGCAAAGGAGAACTTCTTGATTACTTGTCATTCCGTTTTCCTAATATTAGTTACTCCAATTATCTTGGGATTGATATTGTCCCGACTTTCCTATCGACAAATCAGCAGAAATTTCCCTCACAAGAGTTCAAGTTAGTTAACTTTATCGACCCCTCTTTTGAGCCAGAAAATAAATTTGATATTGTTTTAGCGCTAGGAGTTTTAGTAACAAGAGTGCGACACTACGAATGTTTTGTAGACTATTTTGTGAAGAAAATGGTTAAGTGCGCTAAAAAGTATGTCCTCTTTAATGTCATTTCTTATATCGATCCATCTTCCTCTAATTACTCAGATCCATTGGGAGTTGGGCACTCCACAGTCCTTGACACCAACACTTTACATTCTATCATAGACGGTTTTTGCTGTTACAAGTGGTTAGTAGAACCTTACAACATCTTTTCAGACGCGACTGACCTTTTCGTACAAATACAGTTAGAACGTTGAGCAATGGCAATATCATCTGGCTCACCGATCTACCCAATTGGATGGAGGCGAGCGAGTTCTTTCCGTCCTGCTTCAACGTCCCCCTGTTGTTTAAGATAGTTCTCAACCATAAGTGTCCCAATACTCCTTGGTTAAGCTTAAAAAATAAAAACGTGTAGGTTGGGTTGAGGAACGAAACCCAACATTGTGCCGACTCTGTTGAGTTTCGCACGCGCCTCAACCCAACCTACTAATATTCGAGAGCCCTTGTAGTATTGATAGTAGAGCGATCGCGCCTCGTACATAAAGTAGTATTTTTGTTAATTAATAATTAAACTTTGGGAATTCTAGATACAGTTCAAATTTGAACAAGTAAAGCCATGTCCAGCCATAGTGAATTTCAAGGGTAAGTCTGTAATATCAGATGCACCGATTCTCCCTAATTGCGGAGTCAATTTCTAGTATATTGATGCTTAACTCCAATAGGAAAATATTCAGGGTCGCCTAATGGTGCTAAAGCAACTTGCGGCATTTGGTATTCTAAAGGTACGTAGTTGGCAAATTCGCTATTGAGGCGTTTTAGCTGTTCGAGAATAGAAGATGCGATCGCTTGTTTTTTCTCGTCACTTTCTTCTATACCTGGTGCCAATTCCACAACTACAGATAAGTATCGATTTTTATCTGCATCTTCCTTCACCTGCAACACAAATTTACCTGTCACCCATTCTCTGATAAGGGCTTGCTCTAATCCCACAGTGACATTCTGTGGATAAATATTGGCTCCAAAATATGAAACCGTAAAGTTGGAGCGTCCAAAGACATAAACAAACGGTAGCGAACGAATCCCCCTTCCACCATTTCCTTGCAGTTCTGTAACTGGGTCGAAGCCCCATTTTGCTAAAAACTGGAGCATAGCATCATAAGGAACTATACCTCCATTATCTAATATATTATAACGAACCAGAGGGATGCCGTTGTTTCATGAAAATAACAACGCACCATCTTTCACTTCAAAAAAACGACTGATGGGGTCATATTGTACTAGCGTAGGTAACCGCGATTCACCAAACAAAGCGCGTGCTGCTTCTGGATTATTTGCTAAAAAGCGCCGAATACAAATACTTAAAGGTGTCTCATTGCCCAACACGCCTGCATCAGCCGTACCGTAGAGAGATGCCGAATCATAGCAGAAATTACGAGAACCGAGGCGATCTCCAACTAAACTTCGCCATTCCTCACTAAACACCTCTCCCGCCATAACCAACTTTACCTGATACTGCTGCCACTCAATCCCACGAGCTATGCCAGTATCAATAACATCTTTTAAAAATGGTGGATATCCCAACAAAACAACTTGCTCAAAAGCCGAACCCAGTTCCTGCAAAACTCGCAAAATTTCTTCTTTATTATTACCAGGAGTAATTACAGTAATAGGATAACCTTTGCTTGCAAGATAACGACAGCAATTGGCTGTAAACATACCACCAACCCAGGTTCCCAGAGTGAAACAAATGACAGCAAGAGTAGGTTTGGTATCTGCGGAAAAGCTATCATGAAACACCTGCTCAAAGCGCGTCGCAATTTGCATTTCATCAGAGAAAAACCGAGGCCAAAATGTGGGTTTTCCTGTAGAATCAGAGGAGACAGCCACTATATCGCACGTTTCTAGTTGTCCGTGACGGCATAAGTTAGCTAAAGAATAACGCTGCAAGTAATTTTGTTTTGTCAGTTCTGGAAGGCTTTGGAAATCCTCAACAGTTTGGTATTCATCAGGATTTATCGCGTGTTGTGCCAAGAAATCTTTGTAAGCAGGGACATTACTAGCCACATCGCGAAATAATGCTAAGGCTGCTGCGGAAGCATCCGTGTTGATATGTTGCTGTAGGAGTGAGTCTAAGGGTGTAGTTAAAAACTCTTGAAATGCTGTAATAGCACGTTGCTGTTGTTCTACCTTCATTTCCAACACTCCCCCCACTTTTTATATAGCTACAGATTTAATGGGTCTATTAAGATTATCCCTTAATTGTTGATGAATGCGATCGCCCTCAATCTCCAGAAGCTCAAAACGATACGGTAGAGTTTGAGATCTTTAATCTTCAGTTTCTTCGGTTTCAAACTGCACTTGTCGGTACAAATCGGCGATCGCTATTTCCACATTTATTGATACGAGTGGCAATATCTCGTCTAAATTGTACTCAGACAGTACCCATTTCCCCTGTTCGTTGCGCCGAAACACTTCCACACCTGGTTGAGCTACTTGTGCTAAAACATATTCTTGTAGGGTAGAAGATTGGCGATACTTGGCAAACTTCTTCCCCCGATCGGCTGCTTCCGTTGAAGGTGATAGCACTTCGATAATTAAGCAGGGAAATTGCACCAGTTGTGGATTGATATCGCGCTCATCGCAAGTCACCACCACATCCGGATAAAAATACTTTTGCTCTGATTCTATCTGCACCTTCACATCTACAATGTATACTTCACAGACGCGATCGCGCTCGGCATCATCTAGCAGCCTGAAAAAATTTCCACAAACGCGATTGTGGTTGCGCGTACCACCGCTCATTGCCACAAGTTCGCCATCCCAATACTCGTAGCGTTCCTCTTGGGTTGGTTCCCAAATTAGATATTCCTTTGCACTCATCAAAATGCGATCGCTTAAAGCAACCATCGTTCGCTCCCTTGAATAATTCACTTTTCTAGAATAGCGAAAAAAAGGCGCTCTCTTGAACAATCATATGATTTACACCTGTCGATCGAGCGACTTGTAAATGATATAACCTTAACGATGAACGATACCCAGAAAATGATTCGATTCAGGGTGCAAGAAGTTTTTGGGTGAAAGCAGGTTTATATCCTCCAAATGAAGACCCTCGTCAAACTACTGACCCTGTATAGTAGGACTATTTTCGGAATTTGGTATGACTTGTTCTTGCTCGTTTTCTTGCTCTTTGATTAGACAAAAGCCAAATTGAGAACCTTGAGGAGAAGAGCAACCTGTACCAACCCGAACGAGGCGGTATTCCCTATTAGGATCGCCTGCTGCAAAAAACTGAAGTTTATCTCCTGAAGTTTGCTCTGGTGCAAGATTTACAAACCTCAGATTATTAAGTACCGTTTCTCGTGTCATATTTTTGGGTAGTGCGGCATTCCTAGCCTTGCTATATAGCGTATTTCCAGATATTGCATCAATGAAAGCTTGTGTTGCATCATAACCACCAGTAGTGCGCCAGTTGATACTTCCATTCCATTTAGCTTTTGCTTTTTTCGCATAAGAGGACTTTCCATCATCAAACCAGGGTACATTTAAAATTAAACCCTCAACCGCAGCTCCACCCTGTACTAAGGTGTTAGGACTGTACAGCGCAGTCCCGCCCAGCATATCTTTCAACCTTTGCTGATGCGATAGCTCGGCATTTGCTCTAGCAACAGAGATAGCGACAGAAATTGTTTGTGTACTTGGCAATAAAATAGCAGCTCGCACTCGATCTCGCTCGACACTGCGCTTAATTTCAGCCCGAGCGTCTAGGTTAGAATTCCTGAGGTCAACGGCTTGTCCGACAACCTTCCCTCCCCGTGCGATGAACGCGCTCTCAAAGTCTTGTTTCGCACTTTTGCTATAGACGCTCTTAGAGTCATAGAAAATGACCACTTTGTCTAAGAACAACTTGCTTCTAGCATGCTCAGCCAACTTTTCACCTGCTACCGTGGTAGAAGGAACTGTCCGGAAGAAAACCTTACTTTTTAAAAATGAACTGGTACTAGCAGGAGAAACCATAGCCAACCCAGCTTTTTCATATTCAGGTAATGCAGGAGAACTGGTTTCGCTGGATGTGTGACCAATCACACCTAAAACTGCTGGGTTAGCAACCAACAGTTGGGCAACTCTCCTTGCTATATCTTGATTATCTTTATCGTTAGCAATTACAATTTCCAATAATTGACCATTTAAACCTTTACCATTGTTAGCTGTGTTGAATTGAGTTTGTG
Source organism: Scytonema hankhaensis NUACC26 (assembly GCF_045865695.1). Lineage (NCBI taxonomy): Bacteria > Bacillati > Cyanobacteriota > Cyanophyceae > Nostocales > Scytonemataceae > Scytonema > Scytonema hankhaensis. Next base: position 61,553 of record NZ_BAACAP010000255.1, on the reverse strand, counting down.
CATCCGCCACACCTCGCAACACTTCTTCAGCATCGGTAGCGTTGTTTTCTATCGGCACTGCCACTGCTAATGTGAAAGGAGAACCTTGAGAACTTTTCAGACGGGCTTTTGCATTGTTAAGGTAAATCTGGGGTTCTGGATCGTTAGGAGTACTAGCTACGGCTTTTTCAAAGAACGTCTCTGCTTCTTTATATTTCTTTGACTTGAAAGCGTCAATCCCACGCTCAAGGTCGAAGTTACTTTGAGAACGAAAGAGGATGCTCTCTCCACTGCTAGCTATCGGTGAACAAGCATCGTTTAACTTCAATTGATTGAATGGACAAGATGTGAACTTTTGCCCTAATACAAAACCTCCACTTAAGGTAGCAATCACAACAGCGACGGCAGTAGCCTGTCTCCACTGCTGAGCTCGTATCCCTTCATGTGAAGCCATTTGTTGAGCTTTTTCTTTTTCTTGCTGAGCTTGATTTCTATCGAATTCTTGGCTGGCACGTAGGAATTGATAATCTTGTTCACCTAAACTTTTATCTGCTGACCATTCTAAGACCTCTTTGAGCTTTTGTCCTTTCAACAGCCAAGATCCTTGACGATTGGAATCTAACCAAGCTTTTAAAGCTTGGTTATAAGGACGAACCGTCTCTAGCTGCTTCATAACCCAAGATTGGTTAAAAACATTCTCATAAATGCGGTTGTAAACTCTTAAGGAGTTGTTCTGCTTTACTACCAAACCTGACAACCGCAATTCTATCTGTTCGGGGCTATCATCGGCAGCAATTTCTCCCTGTTGCAAAATTTGCTGATACAGACACAACAAACTAACAGTTCTTGTCTTACTTCCTAAAATGCGATCGCGAATTGTCCCTAAATGTGGAGGTCCATCATGAGCTTCCCAATTCTCAATTATCGAAGAGCGCACCAGGTTATCAATACACTTAGCTTCACCACCTTGTGGAATAGGAGATGGCGAGGTAGCAATAAGTTTACAGAGCTTTTGAGTCAGGAAAGGTTGACCACCCGTCCAAGTCAATACTTCTCTAAATACAGCTGCTCTGTTTCTAGCTCTATCCGTTAATCCTTGCGCTAATAATAAACCATCTTCTAAGATAAACCCATTTAATTCAATTGCTTTACCAATATTAAAAGGCGATCTTTTTTTATCTTTAATTAAATCAGATGGTGTTGCTACTCCTAACAATGCAAAGGTGAGTCGTTCGTATTTTAGATTGTTAGCACGCTTATTATAGCAGGCACGTATAAATGAAAAAAAATCATCTTTGAAGTCTAATTCAAGAACGCGATCGATTTCATCGATAAATATTACTATCTTTTGAGAAAGCTGTACTAACAGTACTTCTTCAATAAAATTATATAACCAGGTCACAGGAGAACGACGCTGACGAGAACTTAACCAAGTTTCTAAGTCAATTGGAAGATTGAATTCCGTACATAGTAGATTAATAAAGCTTCCATACCACTTTTCCGGTTGAGTTCCGGGTTGGCAACCAATCATCATCAGATCGATGTCAGCACAAATGACTCCTTCTGCTTGCAGCCGATGCATAACTTGAACCCGCAAACTAGATTTTCCCATTTGCCGGGAGTTCAGTACATAACAAAACTCTCCAGCTTTCAATGCTTCATAAAGTTCTTCATCAGCTTGCCGTGTCATGTAACTTGGGGCATCAACTGATAGACTTCCCCCAACTTGGTATTTAAACGCTGAATTTGGTGCTGAATTCATTGGGCATCCTTCAAAGGTTCTTTAAAATACGAACGAAAATATAAACGATACAATTCACAGCGCGGTTGCACGCTATTTTCTTGCAATTTCACCAGTCCTAGTTCATATAACTTTAATGCTAAATCTAACTCTAATTTTATGGGGGAATCCGCACTAACTACTTCTTGAAGTTTTCTATTAAGTTCCGGATACTTTTTTAAATTCCATCGATGTTCTTGTAATAAATCACTGTAAATTCTAGCTTCTGTAGAAGCCATCTCTAACAAAGTTTCAAGGTTCTTGTTTTGCCATTTAACATATGTAATAGCTTTCCGAACAAGATAAGGATGTCCTCCAACCATTTCCATTAGCTCTTTAACTTCTCGATTGACATCCCACTTAAGCCCATACCGATCTGCCAAATCTTTCACTTGATCTGAGTTAAATTCTTGTAACTCTATGAGTTCGCCTACATTAAATGGTGAACGGTTTATATCTAGTAGAGTGTATTCTTCGGTATAAGCTAGTATCAACCGCAGTTTTTTCCAGATAACGCTAGTTTTAGCCTTCTCATGCCAGCTTCGCAGTAAACTCAAAAAATCTTTAGCAACTTCAGGAGATTCATAAATGCGCTCTACCTCATCCAAGCCTAACACCAGTTCAAGCTGGTCTTTCTTCAAAAGATAATTCTCAAAATATTTTGTGCATTTACTTTGCTCGTCAAGAAATTGATTGTGCCAGTGTTTATCCTCCAAGGGACTTTCCAAGCCCAACTCCTGAGCAATGTTGATACAGAACCATTGCAAGAATTTATCCAAGCTTCCTAAATTATTAGTCTGTGCTGCTTCTCTGAGTTGCAAAACAACTGCTTTGTAACCAATGTTAGTTGCATGGTTAATTAGTCTAGACATGAGTAAGGTTTTACCCATTTTAGGAGAAGCTTTAATCCTAAGCAGGGCACCAGGTATCAAAATCTGTTCTTGACAGAAAGGTTCTACGGAAGGAGGCACATATTTATTTAAACCGGAAGCCTCCTGGTTCTCTGACTGTATTGGTACATTATCCTTATATGAGAATCGCGACTGCGATCGCTCCACAACCTCTCGAAAATGACTTTTACTAACCCGTTCTCCCAAAGCTTCTGAAAGCAGGTTCCAAAACTTATGACCAACGTCTCCCTTGAGGTAATTAGCCTTATACTGAGAGTCTTCTGCCATTTCGTCGTAGGTTCGACCTTCCCAAGAACCACGAAAAATGGTTAATTCAACATCGTTTAGGTGCCTGCTTTCGCGATCGTAAATCGCTGCATCTACAATCTTGAGTGCCTCTTGAAAATTCATGGTTTTACAAGGTGTCACAATCTATATATTTCAAAGCCTGCTTTTATTTTACTTAATTTTCCATACATTTAAGATTATGCATTAAGTATTATTACTAACGCTTGACTTTTACTGAAAAATTATATTCACTGATACACGCAAACTACAGTACGGGTACGGTCATCACAAAAACCAGGTTTTTTAGATACTGTAGGATGGGCAATGCCCACTTAGCCCTGTCAAGGTGGATAAAAACTTTAGGAAATCAATAGCCCTCTCACCTCTTATCTCTGCGTACTCTGCGTCTCTGTGGTTAAATAAATTATCCCATTAAAACATGATAAAGCATAATTTTTACTTTAACTAAAGTTTATTAACTATCAGCATTTTGTTGCATTCTCTTACCTACTAAGCTATATTTTGGACAAGCATGACAAAACATAATTTCATGTTAAAAAAATACTTAAAGACGTATGTATTCAATGCATCTACGTTCTCGTAACTAAGAGTTTGTCCTCTTTGGTTGCTTCTTTCTCAGTGTCTTTAAGTAAAAAGAGTTATAAACTTATCAATTGAAGTGACCAAAATACCCAAGGCTAAAGTTATTAATTTAACTTAGAAGACGGGATTTTTAAAATAGCTGCTTTGGTAAAAAGCAATGTTTTGACTGCTTTCAGGACAGATTCAACTACTGTTTGCTCCCTTTATTGTCGATCGCAACTTAAGAGAGCACAAATTACTTATTGCCGAGATATTATGAAACTCCAGACACCTACAACCAAAATATCCATAAAACAAATCTTTGCTTCTGGTTGCCTTGTTTTCTCATTATGCCTTTGTGCTTATCATCCAGAATATATTGCTCTAGTTCCAGTCATTGCACCTTTCACACTTAAGATACTAACAGAACACAGCCAGAATAATGATGCAGGTGACGACGATGATGCAAAAACCTAGAGCGTCAGTATAGTAGTTAAGCAGGGGGTAAAAGTTTACAACAATGGAAAATCTACCGTTGGTGTTGTTCTACCTTCGCTTCCAATACTCCCCTGCTTTTTGTATAGCCATACAAATCTCTGCCAATTGCTGAAAAAATTTAGAAGAAGAAAAGCTAAGATGCGTAAATGAAGCTGACCACCTTGTAGCCATTTATAAAAATCTTTGATTCATCCTTCAGCACTATGCACGTCTATTGCAGCAAAAATCACGCGAATAAAGAGGGACACCGCTTTTGCACTCAATGCGGAGAACCATTGCCTCTTGCACCAGAGCAAATTGTGGATAATCGGTATCGAATTATACGTCATTTAGGGCAAGGTGGTTTTGGGCGTACCTACGTAGCTGAGGATTTGAAGCAGTCTCCAAAACAGTGCGTGCTGAAGGAATTTGCACCTCAAGTTGAAGAACAGCAGGATTTACAGAAAGCAAAAGAGCTTTTTGAACGAGAAGCGAGTGTTTTGAAACAACTACAGCATCCCCAGATTCCGCGTTTTCACGAATCGCTGCAAGTGAAGGTCGGTAACAAAGATTTTTTCTTGCTGGTGCAAGACTATATACAGGGCGATAATTACTGGGATCTGTTACAAGCGCGTTACGAACAGGGGCAAACCTTTAGTGAAGAAGAAGTTGTCAAACTGCTGCAACAACTCCTACCCGTATTATCTTATATTCATTCTCGTAATGTAATTCACCGCGATATTTCTCCTGATAATTTGATTTTGCGACGTACTGATAATATGCCAGTGCTAATCGATTTTGGTGGTGTCAAACAATTACCAGCTTCTAAAGGTTTTTGGTTTACTCAACTCAGTGGAAATCGCACTATTTTAGGTAAAAAAGGATATGCGCCAGAAGAACAGTTACGTCAGGGCAAAGCATTTCCTTGTAGTGACTTATACTCTTTGGCTGTGACGGCACTCGTGTTATTGACAGGGAAGGAGCCACAGCAACTTTACGATACCTATGAGGGAAATTGGCGTTGGAGAACAGATATTCAAGTTAGCCCAAAACTGGAAGCAGTGTTAAAAATAATGCTTGCTTACAAACCGAGCGATCGCTACCAAAAAGCTGACGAAGTTCTCAAGAACCTACAGCTATACGCTCCTGCGGAACCAACAAGTACCCGTCAAACAACCAAAATCAAAACAATGGTCGTTGCACCGGGACGAAAACCTATCAAAACCATTGTTACTAGCCTTCATAACAGAACTCAAGCAATTGCCCAAACACTTCCTTTACCTGTTTGGCTTCGCCCCTTTGCTGTCAGCCTTGTAGGGACAAGCGTTGTTCTGTTAACCTTTGCGGGAACTTGGGCGCTCGTTAACGCTGTCATTGCAGCAGTATCATCTATTACCATACCAAGCATTTCTTTACCAAAATTACCAGAAGGTTCCAAACCAGTCAACAATCCCTCAAGTAATAATGAAACAAATCGGATAAACGCGATCGTGAGTCGTCGTCAGCAACTAGGAATTCAAGACTCTTATTTTACACCAACAGTAGATAAAATTTTTTATACCAAATATCCTGAAGCACAAGGACGTGCTTTAACGAGTAAGCCAGAGGATACCGCTCTAAGGAATAATTGGTATCGTATTGCCGAAGACTTGCTAGATAAGTTAGAAAGAGCAGAACTGAGTACTAGAGCTAGGAACAAACTAGGAAGGTACAGTGGTACAGATTACCAAACTTGGAGGAGACAAGCAGAATCAGGAGAACTCGGAGATTATAGCATCGAACAACTAACTAAAGACACAAATAGAAAATTTGATAGATTATTTCCAGGGTTGCGTCGGGGTCAGGAGAAACTCGAATCCCAAACATACGGTCAAATTTGGTATGCCATAGCTGCCGATCGAGTGAGTAAACTAGAATCTGCAAACTAAACGTTATTATGGTTTATTGCTCCAAAGGACATGAAAATCCCACAGGTAGTCGCTTTTGTCTTCATTGCGGCGAAAAATTGGATAGCCAGGTGAATCTTGCTGGTATTCAACCGGGGCAAACTTTGGGTCATCGATATCTGATCGTGCGTCAACTCGGTCAAGGAGGATTTGGACGCACGTATTTAGCTGAAGATAATAATCGTTTTAACGAAGTTTGTGTTTTAAAAGAATTTTCGCCTCAAGTTCAAACGCCATACGTCTTACAAAAAGCTGAAGAACTCTTTCAACGAGAAGCGACTGTTCTATATAAATTACAACATCCTCAGATTCCACGTTTTCGAGAACTATTCCGCAATAATATCAACGGGAAGGAATACTTATTTCTCGTACAAGATTATGTAGAAGGGCGAACTTATGGATCTTTATTAGAGGCTAAAAAACAACAGGGTTTGCGATTTTCAGAAGCAGAAATTCGTTTGCTGTTGGAGCAAATTTTGCCAGTTATACAGTATATCCATTCTATAGGAGTTATTCATCGCGATATTTCTCCAGATAATTTAATGCTTCGTCATCTAGACCAACTGCCAGTTTTAATTGACTTTGGTGGTGTCAAACAAGTGGCAGCAACGGTTGAATCGCAGTATTATCAATCGGGCGCTGTGGTATCTCCGGTACCACTTACGCTTTTGGGTAAGGCTGGGTATTCTCCTCCAGAACAGATGCAGACAGGTTTAGTTGAACCTCACAGCGATTTATATGCTTTGGCAGCGACGATTCTCGTTTTACTGACAGGCAAACAACCACAAGAATTAATTGATACGCAAAGTCTCACTTGGCAGTGGCGACAGTTCGCGAACATCACCCCTTCTTTGGGGATGGTTTTGGATAAGATGCTGTCTCCAACAACAGGAATCCGTTTCCAAAGTGCTACTCAAGTTCTGCAAGCACTCAACCCAGTTCCTGTGGTTTCGCCACCATCACCTCCTCCTCCCCTACCAACACCACCACAACGCACGGAACAAACTGTAGCTGTATCTCCACCACCTCCGCCATCTCCGCCATCCCCTCCTCTTCCCGAATCCCCCTCTCCCTCCAAAAGTTGGTGGACTCCAGCCAAAGTTATAGTCATAGCTGCAGTGTTGACTGGAACGGCTGGTGTGGGTTTTTGGGGAGTGACTCAGTTAATCAACTCCTCTTCTGATAAAGTCCTGTCATCAAACGATCCTAAGTTACCTACAGAAGAACGACAGCGCAAAGCACGACTTGAGGAACGCCGTCAGCTATTGGGGATCGATGTCAAATTTTTAAACGATGTCGTCAATCAACTGTTTTGGGAAAAGAACCCGAATTTACGCAACCGCACATTAACAGATTCTCCAGACGATTTACAATTGAGAGCAGATTGGGATGCAATTGCAGATGATACTCTATCCAAAATCTCTGTCTTAAGTTCTGGTTCGCGCCGACAGTTAGGTAGTTTTACTTCCGCCGAGCGCGATCGCTGGAAAGTGGAAGTCAATCAAGTTAATGTTGGTAGCCGTTCTTTATTCGATTTAGGAGATGCGGCTTTCTTTCGTTACTTTCCACAACAGCGAGGTAAAAATTTTATTGACCAACCCATCGGTCAAATATGGCACGGGTTTGTGACTGATAAACTCAATGCTATCTTAGCTGGAAGTGCTTTCAAAAAAATTTCATTTGCAACCGGGGCTACCAGTACCAGAAGAAAGGGAACTTTAAAACCAGGTGAAGGTCAAGTGTTCATAGCAGATCTTCAGCAAGAGCAGTTGATGGAAGTGAAACTGAGTGCCAGCCTCAAAATTTTGCTTTCCGTTTACTCTCCTAGTGGTAAGCTCAAAATTTTAGAAGATTCACAAAAACGGAATGTATCTCTTAAGCTTACCGAAAGCGGATTTTATGAATTTGTTGTTGTCTCTACAGCTTCAAGAGACGCTTTGGATTATACGCTAACCATCACAGCAACTACAGAAGACCCCACCCCACTTCCAACTCCTACACCAACACCTACAGAAACTCCCACATCTACCCCAACCCCAACACCCGTAGAAACACCAACGCCTGCGCCAACACCTACAGAAACCCCAACCCCAACACCTATAGAAACGCCCACGCCTGTAGAAGTACCCACACCTACACCAACACCCACTCAATCAAATATATAAATTTCAAAATAAAATTCTATAACAAAAAACTATACACAAAGCCCCTTTAAGTATGCGATAATTGCCGTTCTGTGCATAACTGCATAGCAGCCTCTTAAGTACAATAGCTCACTTGAAAGTAGCGAAGTGTGTATTTAATGCCAGGGGTTCATTTTCTGTAGTCTTCTGTGTTTTTAGGGTGGAAAATTGAAAATGCAATCTTACCCGGTGGGGGACACTCCTTTGGTTCCAGTTGGCAGACACTGCATTTTAGAGCTTTATGACTGTCCAACACACCTACTCAACAATCCTGTTTTTATTAAACAGGCTCTTGAGGAAGCGGCTAAAGTGGCAAAGTCCACTTTGCTTTCTGAGGTGACTCACCATTTCGAGCCATATGGGGTCACTGGTCTAGCACTTTTAGCCGAGTCTCACATCTCAATACATACTTGGCCGGAGTATGGCTATATAGCTGTAGATATTTTTACCTGCGGCGAACATGCCGAACCGGAGAAAGCTTGTAAATACCTCGTGCAAGCTTTCCAAGCTAGCAATCATACCCTCTTAACGCTTCCCAGAGGGAAGTTATCGCCTGAAATCCAAAAACGACTTGAGGACAGTTTGGTTCTTCAAGCTGCGGCTGAGCGTTAGGCAGATCGGTAAATAGTACACAGTTATCAGTAAACAATACACAGTCTTAACTGATAACTGATAACCGATAACTGATAACCGATAACTAATCAACAAGTAGAGAGGGTTATTGTATGTCAGGTAGCAGTGTGGGTGCAGATTTTTGGATGAGCGAGTATATTACTCCTTGGGATATTTATTCTCATGGAGTTACGGGGGTACTCGCCCACAAGAAAACTGCTTACCAGGAAATGTATATTGTGGAGACTGGTACTTACGGTAAAGCACTGGTTTTAGACGGTAAGTGGCAGTCATGCACTGGGGACGAGTTTTTATACCACGAACCTCTAGTTCACCCAGCAATGATTTTTCATGGTACACCTCAAAAGGTACTGATTTTAGGTGGTGGTGAAGGAGCAACAGCACGGGAAGTGTTGCGATGGCACACCGTCGAAAAAGTCGTGATGATTGACATTGATGGCGAAGTGGTGGATGCATGTCGCCAATACTTAAGTGAGATGCATCAAAACGCTTTTGATGATAAGAGGTTTCAAGTTATCATTGCAGATGCGCTTGATTTTCTAGACAATACCCAAGAACAATGGGATATCATCATTTCCGATCTTTCCGATCCCATTGAATCCGGTCCGTCATTTCCGCTATTCACTAAGGAATACTTTGAGAAAGTCCGTCGGGTACTCTCCCCGCAAGGATTTTTTGTTATCCAAGCAGGTCCGGTGTCTCCAGGTGAGTTAACCCTCCATGCCCGCTTGGTACGGACTTTAAAAGAGGTTTTTCCTCAAGTTCAATCATACAGTAGTTATACCTCTACCTACGGTAGACCTTGGGGTTTTGCCGTAGCTTCTGAGGAAAAGATTGACACTCGACCCACACCAGAAACAATCGACCAACTGTTAAAGGAAAAAACAAGCGGTGGTTTGCGAATGTTAGATGGTGTTACACTTGTTGGGATGTTGCATTTGCCGTTGCATTTGCGGCAGGCGATCGCAGCAGAAACTCAAGTTTACACCCTTACCGAACCTCCAAAGTTTTTTGGACAAGGAGCGGTAAAACCGATTTCATAATGGTCAGGACTTACGCAAAGCCCCCCAATTTATCGGGGGGTTGGGGGGATCTACAAAGCGTGAAATCCCTAAAGTCCCGTTGAGGTTGCGTAAGTCCTGATGGTATGGAAAAGTCAAAAGTTAAAAGACTTCTTTTGACTTTTTCCTCATTAAAATTCTTAACTTTGATATATAGATGCACTGATAATTGTTAAATAAGTAAGTCGGTACAATTAAAGTTAACTAGTAAGGAGCGTCATTAGTCATTCGTCCTTAGTAAGGATTTCAGACAGATTTACATTTTGTCATGTAGTTCTAGTTATTTCCGCCTACCTACTTAGGGTTGTTTTAGAATTAGCTAAACAATTTAGCTCTTTTATGACTGAGAACTTTGCGACGCCGGGAGATTAAGTAACCTCCCATAAGAAAAAGACCTCCAATAGTTGTTGGTTCTGGAACTGTTTGAGATTTTTTGGCACAATTAGCAAGGCTAGGATCGGCAGAACCACCTACTTTAGCATTTGCGTCTAGACAAATATCGACTTTGGCAACATTGCCGACTTTTATATGCTCATCGGAATCTACATGAATGTTAATGCCGCTAGAATCGTGTGTTATGTCCAACGTTGTTCCATTACCAGTTTTTTCAATAAGTGGATTCAACGAAGGTGATTCTTTAGTTGGATCTATCACTGCTGTATGGATTGTCTTATCACTCGTAGCTCCTACCTTATCGAGAACTTTGGTGTCTGTTGTCCCTTCAAGTGTATTATTAACGCCTTCCTTGATTTCTAAATTATCAACATGCTCGGTTTCACTTTTTAAAGTACCTTGAAGAACGTCAACATCAGATTTGACTTGTGCTTTTACATCAGATTCGCTTGGTGTTTCTGGTTTTGCAATCTCAGCAACCGATTCTTTTAGTTGCTCTGTTAATTTTGCAATCTCAGCAACTGGTTCTTTTGGTTGCTCTGTTAATTTTGCAATCTCAGCAACTGGTTCTTTTGGTTGCTCTGTTAATTTTGCAATCTCAGCAACTAGTTCTTTTAGTTCTTCTTTTGGTTTTAGAGTCTCAGCAACTGGTTCTTTTGATTGCTCTTTTAGTTTCCCAATCTCAGCAACTGGTTCTTTTGATTGCTCTTTTAGTTTCCCAATCTCAGCAACTGGTTCTTTTAGTTCTTTTTTTAATTCCATATTCAGAGCAGAAGCTGGTGCAATGGCAGAAGTTACTCCAATCAAGTTTGCACAAATAACGAGAATGCTGAGGGAAAGTTTATTATTCATTGATAGCTCCAAGTGAATCTTTAGGGCTGTTTGATTCTTATCCTAAAGACTCTAATGAGAACTTGTAAGTTGAAAATTTACTAGACTTTTTTATAAAGTTAGATTGAAATAAAAGCAATTTTTTCAGTATAAATATAAATATTTAAAATTTTCAGTAAATTTATTTAGTAGATAAGCTATCTCAAGTTGAAGATTTCATCAAGATAGTCCGTACTTACAAATTATCCGTAACTACTCCCTTTCCGCTATAAGACTACCGAACATATGTTCCTCTTTCTTTGCGCTCTTTGCGTCTTTGCGGTTCATTTAGATAGGTAATCTTTGGGCGGGAAGGGAGTAATCAAAGTCTGTAGGCGGATTTGGATTGCGGCAATGTTCAAAAAGTCAAGTAATTTGAGTTGGTGTCACGCGCCCAAGAGAAAGTTCTGGAATCAATACTACAAGGGCTGAGAATTTTTGTGGGTTGGGATCACCGTGGAGAAACTCAACAAATACCTATAAATGTTGGGTAGAGTTCCTCTACCCAACCTACGTACTTGAAGAAAGAAGTCGGGGAGTGGGGAGTAGCAGGAAAAGGGAGTAAGATATCAAGATTGTGGCAAGGATTCGACGATTGATTTCATGGGTAAATAGAGATTAAAAGAATGTTCCTTAAATTGCTGAAAACCATATTTTTGATAGAAATAAACTGCATTTTCATCTATAGCTTCCACTACTATAGCTAGTGATGCAACCAGTTCTGTAGCGTCCAGCGATCGCTTGAGAGCATCAAAAAGAACCAATTCACCTATACCTTAACCTTGACAGGTACGTCAACAGCAAGGCGTCCTAGTAAGGTCGAAGGTAGTAATGGATAGCGTGGTAAACCCTTAGCTAAAGTCTCATCTACTGCTTTAATGTCTAGGGTATACGCAGAAAGAGTGTAGTAAGCAATGATATCAGTGTTAGGTGCATTAATCAAAACAAACACTGCGGCAACCTTTTTCTTCTGGTCTTGAGATGCTCGCTTGCGTATGTAATCATCTAAAGTATCATTTCCACAAGAAAACAGAGAGCGGTTATGCTTTTTGGTATCAAGCAACTCAATCGTTAGTGCCATAATTTTGCATTACTTGCTTGTAGCGTAAAGCTGCGGTGACGAGAGCATCCGAGGGTTGAGGCGGATTTAAAAGCGCTTCTACAAGAGCCTCGCTGTCTTCTATACTCAACTTCAGCGTTTGATGCCGATCGATTATCTTATGAGCTGCTGCCTGAACGCTAGCGATAACAAAATCTGTTAAGGTGACCCCCTCCAAATCAGCGGCTTTTTGCCACAGGGCTTTTATCTCCGGAGCAACGCTAGCTTCCAATTGAACCATTGGTTGCGGCGTATTAGGGGAAATCATAAAACATCCTCATTAATCCACATCTCTAATTATATGGGGCAAAATTTTGTTAGTGGATAGTAGTTAGTGGATAGTGGAAATATAACTAACCACTAACTACTAACTACTATCCATTATCATACTTTACGCTTCATCCAAGGCAGCGATACCGGGTAGTACCTTACCTTCAAGCAACTCCAAACTAGCGCCCCCACCAGTGGAGATGTGACTCATTTGGTCGGCTAGACCAACTTTTTCCACAGCCGCTACAGAATCACCACCGCCAATAATGGTGATAGCGCCTTTTTTGCTAATCTCGGCAAGAGTTTGAGCAACAGCCTCAGTACCAACAGCAAACTTATCAAATTCAAACACACCCATCGGACCGTTCCAAATAACCGTTTTGCAATCAGCAAGGGCATCTTGGAAGAGTTTTACAGAGTCGGGACCAATATCCAAACCCATCCAACCATCGGGTATATTTTCCACGCTTACGGTTTGTGAGTTAGCATCGGCAGCGAATTTATCTGCAACTACCACATCAGTAGGAAGCAGGAAAGTTACGCCTTTTTCCTTTGCCTTAGCTTCCAAAGACTTAGCTAATTCTAGCTTATCTTCTTCCACCAAAGACTTACCGACACTTAAACCACGGGCTTTAAAGAAAGTGAAAATCATACCACCACCCAGGATCAGCTTGTCACACTTCTCCAAAAGGGCTTCAATTACACCGATCTTGCTGGAAACTTTGGAACCACCGATAATCGCCACCAAAGGACGTTGGGGATTCTCGATCGCATTTTGCAGGTACTGCAATTCTTTTTCAATCAAATAACCAGCAACAGAAGGTTTTAGGTATTTTGTGACACCTTCAGTAGAAGCATGGGCGCGGTGTGCGGTACCAAAAGCATCGTTGACGTACAGATCTGCATTTGCTGCTAATTTTTGGGCAAATTCCGGGTCATTTTGTTCTTCTTCCTTGTAAAAACGGACGTTTTCTAGTAAGAGAACTTGACCGTTTTCCAACGCTGCGACTTTGGCTGCAACATCATCGCCGATGGAGTCATCAGTTTTCACAACTTCTTGCCCCAATAACTCGGAGAGGCGCTTGGCAACTGGAGTGAGGCGAAGTTTATCATCCACACCCTTGGGTCGTCCAAAATGACTTGTTAGAATTACCTTAGCTCCCTTTTGTGTTAAATCCTGAATGGTTTGTAGGGCTGCCCGGATGCGCGTATCATCTGTGATGTTACCGGCATCATCTAGAGGTACGTTAAAGTCAACTCGCACTAGGGCGCGTTTACCAGACAAGTCTGCTGCAGATAAATTTGCCAAAGATTTCTTTGACACGTTACGAACCTCCTGATTGCCTTTTTGATATGTTTTGATAAGTAGACCCATCCAGATTTTACCGACTCAGGGGGGCGGAGGTGAATCCAAATGTTTAAAACTGTTTTATTTCCAATTGACCAAAGTAGGGAAGCACGAGAAGCAGCCGATATGGTTGTGAATATTGTGCAAAAGTATGGTAGTCGCTTGGTGCTGCTGAGTGTGGTTGAAGAAGTTACAGATTCCACCGGAAGTGTGATGACATCCCCAGAGACAGTAGCCCAACTTCTAGAAAATGCTAAATCCTTGTTTTCCCAACAAGGGATTTCAGCCGAAACTATCGAACGGCAAGGAAAACCTGCTTTTACTATCTGCGATGTTGCAGATGAGGTAGGAGCAGATTTAATTATCATGGGTTGTCGCGGGCTGGGATTAACAGACGAGGGGTCACAAGATAGCGTGACAACTCGTGTCATTAATCTTTCTCCGTGTCCCGTGTTGATAGTGCCGTAGGGCAGTGACCACCTGACCAGTGACCAGTGACCGGGTAAATAGTTTCTTGGCTAGGGACGCATCTACCTTTAAGTTCTTGTAGGGTGGGCAAGATGCCCGCCTTATTATTTATGACGGGCATCTTGCCCGTTCCACGGGATTTATGACGGGCATCTTGCCCGTTCCACGGGATCTATGACGGGCATCTTGCCCGTTCCACGGGATCTATGACGGGCATCTTGCCCGTTCCACGGGATTTATGACGGGTATTTTTATTTCCCCAGAGTGACTGAAGAGGGTTAATCTGAAAATTGCTGTCAATTGAAACCCTGTAAATCCAAAATCTAAAATTTCAAATTCAAAATACGCTTAGCTAAACTGTCCAATAAAAGCGACTGCGCTGAATTGATAAAAAAGTGGTCGCCAGGAAACATTTGTAATGAGAAACTAGAACTTGTTTGCTCCCGCCATGCTTCCAATTCTTCATAATTGGCTTCTAAGTCTTCCAAACCACCAAAAACAGCTATAGGAGAGTCAAGCGGTGGCTCCTGAGTATAAACATATGTTTCCAAAGTCGCAAAATCTGCCCGTACAATGGGGACAAGTATTTCCATCAATTCGGCGTTTTCCAGTACTGCTTTGGGAGTCCCATTAAGTTGGCGTAATTCTTCTTTGAATTCAGAGTCTCCCAAAGTGTGGATAGGCGGTTTTGGATCGGAAAGTTGTGGAGCACGACGACCAGAAACAAACAGGTGTACTGGTTCAAAACCGTACTCTTTTCGGAGTAAACGAGCAAGCTCAAAGCTAACAAGCGCACCCATACTGTGACCAAAAAAGGCGAATGGTTTGTCTAAGTGCGGTTTGAGAGCTTGAGCTAGAGCCTCAACCAAAGGTACCAGTCGAGTAAAAAGAGGCAATTTTATTTGAGATCCCCGTCCGGGAAGTTCCACAGGGCAAACTTCTACAGTTGAGGGTAGACTGTCTGACCATTTGCGAAAAATCAGAGAGCTACCACCTGCATAGGGGAAGCATAACAAACGTAAGTTTGCGTCAGGGTTGGGTTTGGGATATGTCACCCAAGAGTTAAAGGTGGATGTAGGAGTCATAGCTCCCGATTATACCAGAAAGTTCTTTGTATCTGTTAGCGAAGTTGCTCGCTTTGCTCGGCTAAGTTCAAAACTTTCCTTGCTTCTTTGCGTCTAGCTTCTGCCCAACGACGCTGTTGCCATAGAATTAAGCCAGTGATAAATAGACCATTAGGAGCCACGCCAACTAAGCTGTATAAAATTTTAATTAAAAAACCTCCGTATTGACCGCCATGCAAAGTATATTGTGCATCCATGATGCGTTTGGCAACAGGAACTTCTTTGGGATTATCTATCCGTAACAGTTTACCAGTATATTGGTCAAAATAAAGGAAAGGTCTTTTATGAAACTCGTTTTACTGGGGGAATTCCATCCATATCCTAAATGCATCTTCCGGTTTCTTAGCTGGAAAAATCTTGAAGAATTTGGCATTTGGTAAAGTTGCTTGGGCTTTCTCCAACAGTGCGTCAATTTCCATTGGAGCCACACCAGCTACAACTGTAGATTTGGGTTCAGGGGCTGGTTGTGTGTTTGTTATTTGATAGAGAGCAGTTTCCACAGGAGTCCAAAAAACCATCATAGTGCCAGTAAAGGCAATCAGGCTTAAAAGCACTACTGAGACGATCCCTCCTACTTTATGGAGGTCATAGTTCACCAGTTGTTTGGGGGAATTCCAGCGAATTTTGAAGCCATGTTTTAGGCTGCGCCAGCCATTCCACAAAATTAAGCCTGTCACCCCCAAGAGCAAAAGTATCCCGCCGCAGACCCCAACTACTTGCATCCCTATGTCGCCAGCAAACAAATGAACGTGTGCTTCAATAAGCCAACCGTATAGAGATTGTTTCCAAGGACGAGAACCAGTCACCTCACCGTTATATGGATTGATGTAAACATCAGTATATTCATCCTTTGAAGATGTCATCATCACTGTGTACACCCGTTCGGGTTGTTCGGGAATGGTGATGCGGTGGGGTTTTAAGTCTGGATAGCGCTTCTGGGCAATATCTACGACTTGCTGCATTGCAATAAGATCTCCTTGCGGAGAGACTTGGGTAACTTCTAATACCTCTGGTGCAGCTTGTGGAGAAGGTGTTGGCGACTGAACTAGCTTTTGGGCACTCCTGAAAGGACGCTCTATCTCACTCAGTTGTTGAATCTTTTTAGTTGGTGCAGATGGCTGTGCTAAAGTCAGCTGGCGGAATAGTTGGCGATCGCTTTCCCCTTTGTCAGTTATCCTATGTCCAGGCTTTACATCTAGAACTCGTACCTTCTCACTCCTCGCAGGAGTTATTAACAACATAATAGGAGAGCCTGAGATTAACAGGCTGAAAAGTAATTGCTATAATTTCATCTGTTTTTTTACACCGAGCAGCGCCACTCAACTTGCGGTTAGGAAGGCATTAAGTTATTAGGATTTATTAGCATTAGTTTTGCCATCATAAACTACTTTTGTGACAAAATAAAGTGATAGTTCGTGTAAAAATTCTGTAATAATATTATCAAGATGTATGTTACTACTTTTTCCACTTAGAATCATTTAAAAACAACGTGTAAATTATTACAAGTAAAATTTCTGTTCTTCAAGCGGGTAAAAAGCTTTGCTCGTTAATGAATTATGCTTTATACTATGTAAGGGCTTGACTTTCGTTCTCCTATCTAAAGAAGTCGCGATCAAAATTCCACCGACAACGAACCGATGATAGTTAATGGAGCACCCGGTCTGACTGTTACTCTACCGAAATCGGAAGCCTCAAAATACTTCACATCGAAAAGGTTATTGACGTTAATTGCAGCTCTCCAATTGTTTTGTCGATAAAAAATCGCTGCATCACTGCGGAGATAGCTTGGTAACACAAAAGTGTTTTCCAGGTCACCCTGTCTTTCACCAACAAAAAACAATCCAATCCCAAAACCTAGACCTTTCAAATTGCCGCTTTGGATTTCATAAGTCGTCCACAGACTGGCACTATTGTATGGGACATTGGCTAATTGATTACCTAAATTACCTCCTCTGGATCTTGGATTATCTTCCGTCACTTCAGCATCGGTATAAGCGTAAGAAGCGATAATATTCCAGCCAGGAAGGATTTCGCCTACCACATCCAGTTCGAGCCCTCGACTTCTTTGCTCGCCAACTGGAACTACAAAAGCATTATTGTTAAGGTCAGCCGTGGCTATATTCGTCTTCGTAATTTGGTAAGCTGCTAGTGCTGTTGAAAGCTTTCTGTTGAAGAATTCGCCTTTGATGCCAACCTCATATTGTGTGCCACGAGTAGGCTCAAGGATTGAACCATCAACCCTGATTCCACTATTTGGAACAAACGACTGACTATAGCTGGCGTAAAGGGAAATCGGTTCTATGGGTTGATAAACGATGCCAATACGCGGAGTAAAGGCTTCATCATATTGGCTGGTAGTAGTATCGTTTAAGTTGTTAGTACTTTCTTGATCGACAAGATCGAAACGACCGCCCAACAGCAGTTTGAAATTGTCTGCAAAAGCAATTTGATCTTGTAAAAAAATACCTAGTGTGTTTGCTGAGGAATTATTATCTCGAACTACATTTGTCAGAAGCGAAAGACCAGGTCGGGGAATCAAATTGTAAACCGGAGCAAAAATGTTTATAGATGGAGTTCTTCCTCCAGGTAACCGACGCTGTGTCCCTTCAGTCGTTTGCCTGGTGAGATCGACTCCAAACAAAAGAGTGTGTTTGACTGCACCCGTCGCAAACTTACCAACAATATCTGTCTGTAGAGAATACCTTTCAAGGATGTCATTGTTAGATCTGAAGTTCCGCGATAAAATTCCTGTAGTCGCGTTAAGTGCCAAAGGCTCAGCACGGTAATCAAAAGTATCTTGTGACAGAAATCGGAAGCTATTGCGAATCGTCAGGTTTTCGCTAAACTGATGCTCTAAACGATAACCAACACCTAGTTCTTCAAACTCGAAGACATCATCCGGTTCGCCCAAAATGCGTGTGATTGGAATATCGGCTACTTCTCTACCAATGGCAACCAAACCGCGATCGAATGGTCGCTCGTCGTTGAGATAATCCAATTCAAGGTTCAGTTTTGTGCGCTCGCCAATATTCCAAGTTAATACAGGCGCAATGAAATAACGCTCAATTCCTTGGTCAAATTTACGAAAAGTATCTGAATTTTCATAAACTGCATTTAATCTATAGAGCAATGTTCTATCTAAGTTAAACGGACCAGATAAATCAATGCTGGGTCGATAAAGGTTGTAGCTTCCTATTTGAAGTTCACCTGAGTAGAAAGGATCTCTCAGTGGCTGTTCTATGACTATGTTGATGACTCCCCCCGGTTCGAGATTGCCATATAAAACCGAGGCTGGTCCTTTAAGAACTTCAATGCGTTCGATATTAGCAGTTTCTCGAAAGCCACCTTCACCTTCTCGAAAACCATTTCGCAGAAAACCACCTCCGAAAGAGGAGAAATTTGAAAAACCACGGATGTTAAACCTTTGCCGTGCAGATCCACCCTGACCGTCTGCAGCAATACCACTCACGTTGCGGACAGTATTGTCAATACGAATGGTTCCTTGATCTTCTAACACCTGTCGAGGAACAACCTGGATCGACTGGGGAATATCGCGGATAGGAGTGTCAGTTCTGGTCGCAGTTGTCGCATCGGAAGCGCTATATCCGTCTGCCTGTCCTGTGACTACCAATTCAATTGGCTCATCACCCCGAGCTGATGGTTTCTCTGGCGGATTTTCACGCGAAGGCTTATCAACTCCTGGCTTCTGTTGAGTGTCCGGTTGCTGCTGTAGCTGCGTAGAAGATGCAACTGGCATCAAACCAAGAATCAAACCTTCGTCAGTGTCAAACAATTCCACGGTTGGCATACCTGTTTCACCTATTACCGTCACCCGGATAGTATTGGCATCCTGATTAATCACAGTTATTTCCGTAATTCCCGCAGTTGGCTTTTGGGAGCGGAATGTAAACGCATCGCCACTAGGTAGACGCAGTTGTGCGTTCTGGATGTCAGCAATAAAGCTCTTCCCCGAACTGCGGTTAATCAGTTGCAACTGTTCCCCAACGGAGGTCTGTAAAATCACCTCCACACCTTTGTCGGTAGGATTGGCTTTAACTCCGGTAACTTGCACAACTTCTTTGGAGGGTGCTGTTTGGAGTGGTGGTGACTGCACTAGTAACATTTGGGCGCTCTTAAGTGGATGCTCTATCTCACTGACTCGCTGAATCTCCTTTGTGGGTTGAACGCGCCGGGAATTGGTCACCAGAGATGTTTGTTGGGGAGAACTGGCCCTCAAGTCAGTAGATGCTGTAATCTTTTTCAATTTAGCTAATAATATTTCCTCACTCCTAGTAAATGTTGTGAACGAAACAAATACCGTACCAGTCAGCAATAGACTGGGAACGAGTTGCAAAAATTTCATTATTTTCCTCTTAACTCCATCACACCACTGGATTTACCGTCGATTAGTCGAGCATTAAGAAATTTAAGAAATTATTGAAAATAGTTTGTAGTCATTTAGCAAGCCTAATTATACTACAATTAGTAATAATTTGCATTTAGTAGCAAAATTTTAACAAAATTATTGCTACTAATTTTTATATAATTTACCAGATTACACAATCATGTCAATTGGCTAGACTTTCCAGCAAGAGTGACTGCGCTGAATTGATAAAAAAGTGGTCACCTGGAAGCATATCTAATGAGAAAGCAGAATTTGTCTGTTCTCGCCATGCTTCCAGTTCTTCATAATTAGCTTGTGTATCTTCTAATCCACCAAAAGTAGCTATGGGAAAGTCAAGTGGTGGCTCATAACTATAAACATAGGTTTCCAGAACTGTAAAATCTGCCCGTACAATGGGGAGAAGGATTTCCATCAATTCGGCGTTTTCCAGTACTGCTTTGGGAGTCCCATTAAGTTGGCGTAATTTGTACTTGTTTCGGAGTAAACGGGAAAGCTCAAAGCTAACAAGCGCACCCATACTATGACCAAAAAAGGCGAATGGTTTGTCTAAATATGGTTTGAGAGCTTGAGCTAGAGCCTCAACCAAAGATTCCAGTCGAGTGAATGCAGCTAACTTCATTTAGGTTCCCGTCCGGGAAGTTCCACAGGGTAAACTTCTACAGTTTGAGGTAAGCTATCTGACCATTTGCGAAAAATCAGAGAGCTACCACCTGCATAGGGGAAGCAGAACAAACGTATGTTTGCCTGAGGGTTGGGTTTGGGGAAGGTAACCTAGGAGTTAAAGAAAGTGTGAGTGAACACTTGGAAATTTTGATGAGAACGATTGACTGTGATTGACTCCTAAATACTCCAAGATTCAGCTATCTGGTACTACGTCAATAAAACTTCTTCAGTACTTCAACAAAATTGGTAGTATTGGTCGTGCATCGAGAATTTTCCCTCTTATCTCACTATCAAACGTTAGCTCTAGCAGTGGGGATGTTCCTTTTTCAATAGTGACAATTCCGTGCAAACACAGCAAGGAGATAGCACGACTTAGAGATCTATCGCTACTCACTGTCACTTTAACTCCTGTTAACTTGTTTACACCTAGAGGATGAGAGATTAACTGCTGGTGTTCTGGTAATGAGGCATTAAACCAAGTTGTGAGTGCAATGGAGTTAGGAATAACAAAGCAAATAGGCTCTTCCAAACTAACAACGTTGGGAGTTGCAAAGCGAACAGATAAATCCGATCGCGTATTTTCTATCCTTCGTTGCCTAAAAGATAGGGGTGATTTGGCTGTTCTAAACTTGGAACGTAAACCAAAACCGAAGGGTGAGGCTCCCGTGCGCTGCCAATCAAAACGTGCCAAGGTATGGATACCATTACACCCAAAGTGCCGTTCAAAAGCACGTTCGTCTTCTACCCAAATCAGTTCAAGATAAGTGTTCTCAAAAAAAATTATCCTTGAGGCTGTTCCTTGTTCTACACGCCGAACCAGACATGATGAGCAATGAAGACCAAGTTCTTGAAGAACTAAAGCCTCGGCAACATATTTTGTCGTGCAAACAAAAATGTGATCGACTTCTAGGATGAAACTATTCACGCTTACCTGTGGTGAGGAAGTCAGCATGGCAACTATTTTTAGATGTGGCTTTATCTACTGTGGATCGAGGTCAAAAGATTTGATTTGCCTCGATCCAAGTCTGGAGAAGGTTGGAATGGAATCTGGAAGGTTTTTATTTTCCTGCCGTAATATCAAGTTCGGACACTCGGCGATCGTTGCAGTCCTCCGTTACCCCTGTTCAACCCTCGTCAAGGCATCAAGGAAGGTGCTGTCAGGCGGGTGGGGTTAGTAACTGCTGTACAAGCAATTGCTTTACAAAAGTTATCTAAGCGAATTTTGGACGGGATGACCCAAACCCAAAACACCACTATGTAGAATACTCCACAAAAATTTTGCCTCTAAAACCTTGTTTTTTTTATTTATCATCAGTCAATACAGTGATTAATTAAAATTATTGTCATTAAGCATAACATAGAATTGAATATTCTACAATCAAATAAATTCATAATACCGATCTAAATATTTTGAGTGGCTTTGAAAACTGGTGTAGTTTGACAAAAGCGATTAACAAATTAGAGTGCGATCGGGATAACCTTGAAGGCATTGCTGACTTCAGCAATGAATAACTTTCTCAATAGAAGTGTAATTGTCGTCGCAAAGAATTTTTTGGCATCAAGTATGGCGACTCAACTCCAGTCACTAGACGAAGAGTGCATTCCCGGAAGGTCTATGTGAACGCACTCTTCGTCCGGTGAGGAAAGGGAACGTCGAATGCGTGAGTTTTTATATTTGAAATCAGCAATGCCTTATTTTCGCTAGTTTACACTATGCTATTAAATAGAATACAGTAATATTATAAGCTTAAAGTATATAAAGTAATGTTACAAGGAAAGCAGCCTAAAGGAATTGCGAGCAAGTTGGAAAAACAGAACCAAGTCGTCACTAGTTTTGACTATGAAACTTTAGATAACAAACAGCGTAGTGTAGTTCAGCAGCGAACTGGGGAAATTAAAGAGCGTTTGCGGCGCACGGCTGAGGATATATGGGAAATTGGTCAAAAGCTAGCTGAGGTGCGATCGCAGCTAAAGCACGGTCAGTTTGAGACGTGGTTGAAAGCTGAGTTTGGTTGGAGTCGGCGCACAGCTTACAACTTTATTAATGTTTATGAAGCGTTTGGTGAATGTGCAAATCTTGCACAAATAGATATTGCCACAACTGCTCTTTATATACTAGCTGCACCATCAACCCCACAAGAAGTACGTCAGCAATTTCTACAACGAGCTAAAGAAGGTGAAAATATAACTAGTAAAAATCTTCGTCAGGTGATTGAGTCAGAAAAATCACAACCAACTGCTGTTGTTTCGTCTGAGCTACCAAAGCCACCTACTCAAAAGCAGGAGAGTACTGCTACGGTACCTCAAGTTACTGAGCTCGAAGCATCAGCGATGGAGGTGACTGCACCGAAGAGTGCGACTTCTTCTGTTGTTGCTATGGGTAACGAACTTCAGCCCGGTTGGTACTTGCTGGGAAAGCAGCATCTTTTGTTTTGTGGTGATACAGCCTCACACGAGTTTATCGAACGCATACCCTTTTCGACTCTTGCGATTGCGGTTACCGCTGATGACTGGGATCACGATTGGTTAATTGAACGGGCGAAGACTGTCATCGTTTTTCCGGAATCAGATCTCAAAGAGCAATTGATCGAACAGCTCGTCAAGATGTTTTCCTCAACTGGGGAGGTCATCGTTTTTCCCTGGTTACCAAACCGGGATATGATAGAAGTCGCTCATAAGCTACAGAGAAAGATTTTTGCAGGCGATCCCTCAGAGAAGCGTTGTGTTCAAGCGATCGCTCAGTCAGGATTGACAGCTGAGCTATTGAGTATGGCATAGCTGTTAAGTTTTCAATCTCTACAAATCCACACACCTTTTTTAAGTTCTGCCTGAAGAATTGGGCAACTGCCTTACCTTGAACCGTCTGCAAGGCTTGACGAGCCTTGTGAGGTAAACATCCCATTAATAAGATCGCGATAGCGTTCCATAACGATGTGTCGCCTAACTTTTAGTGTTTGTGTCATCATGCCATTTTCTATAGAAAACGGCTCCAAAATCAACTTGAATAAACCAATGCGGTCATTAGGTCGATAACCAGGACGGTTTTGCACTTCCCGATTCAATTCTTGCCGAAATAAATCCTGAAATATCTTACTCTCTAGATCCACTTCTGTCTTAGATGCCCAATCCTGAGTCGAGCTAAGTTCAATGGCTGCTTCCTCTGGAAGACGTAGATGCAGATTGAGAGTTTCTGCCCATTTTCGTAGGGCTTCGAGATTGGGAACAATCAAAGCACCGAGACTACGTCGATCTTGCCCAACAAGCAGAATTTGATCGATATAGGGCGATCGCAAACAAGCGTCTTCTATCGGTTGTGGCTCGATATTTTCTCCATTTGTTAATACAATTGTGTCTTTCGCCCGTCCGGTCAGTACCAAATCATTTTGCGGTGTCACCCAACCTAGATCGCCGCTATCAAACCAACCTTCGGTGTCAATTGCTTTCGCCGTTGCTTCAGGATTTTGGTAATAGCCTTGCATAATTTGCGGTCCAGTGAGCAGTACCAAACCTTTCTCTCCAGTGGGTAGGGGTTTGCGAGTCTCAGGATCTACTATTTTAGTTTCTGTACCAGATATCGGTTGCCCTGCAGAACCGCGTAAATTATGCCAAGGACGACGCACATGAGTGACGGGAGAAGTTTCCGTTAAACCATAGCCTTGCAAAAGCTCGACATTAATAATCTCAAAAAAGTTATCTATATGCTTGGGTAGCGCACCGCCACCGCTAATCATCTGCTTGATTCTTCCCCCTGTTGCTTCTCGTACCTTGGCATAAACTAGTCGTTCTCCCAAAGCGTGGAGAGGTAACAAAGCTGATGCTTGTATTCTAGCTGCTAAGCGCCCGACTAATGAGGGGTTCAAATTTTCTAAACTCAATCCTTGGGCAACTCGTTGCGCTTTAATATATTTCTCACTAACGCCCAGAAAATAATTAATCAAGCGTTGCTTATTTGCAGGTTGTTCGCGGAACTGCTTTTGTGCTCCTTCATAAATCGATTCCCATAGGCGCGGTACACCCAACATATAATTGGGTTTAAATTCTTTCAAATCCTGTTTGACAAAGCGTAAGTTAGTGTAGATTTGCGTGCAACCTTGAGAGAGTAAAAAATATTCAACTGTCCGTTCGTAAACGTGCCAAGTAGGAAGGATGCTGAGGGCTATGTCTCCTGGTTGCGGTTGTAGTACTGTCCCTAACACGATCGCCTGATGTATCAAATTGCCGTGAGAAAGCATCACCCCTTTGGGTTTGCCTGTGGTACCAGAAGTATATATAAGTGTCGCCAAAGTATCGTGAGTTTGCTTGACTGGCGTCAAACTACGCTTTGCCCCAATTTCCAATAACTGAGTAAAGTTAACTATTTTTAGGGTTTCGTCTGTCGGGGAAGCTTCATCTGAAAGTAAGATGACTAATTGAATTGGCAGCTCGTGAAGACGCTCTTGTAACTTATTGAAAGTTTTTAAATCTTCCACAACCAGCGCCGTGCTGCCACTATGGGCGATGATAAATAACAGTTCTTCTCGTTCGGCTTGGGAGCTACGCACCGCATCAACCGCCCCTGCGGTCATAATGCCTTGATCGGCAACGAACCAACGAGGACTATTATCCGAAATCAGGGAGACACGCTCAAGGGCTTTCACCCCTAATGCTTGTAAGCCAGCAGCAAATTGTTGAATTTGTTGACCGAGTTGAGTAAATGTCAAAATGACTTCTGGTTTAGCATGAGGGTCACGAAGGGCGACAATATCACTAAATCGCTGTGCTGCTAATGACCAAATTTCTGGCAGAGACTGAATGTTGGAGTAATCTGCTAGACGCTGTAATCCTTGGCGTTCTTGCTCAGTAATGTTAGATAGTAAAGAACAGTTACTGTATGTTTTTGTCATAAAACATTGTCTAAAGAGTAAATCTGTTGTATGTGCTGACCGTTTCTCTCTTAACTCAATTACACCACTGAATCTGCTGGTGCCGATCGCAAGCAGGATAGAGATTATTAAAAGTTATTTGCACTGAGTAAAGCAAGCCCAATGAGACTACAACAAATAAAAATTTACACGAACAGAGGAAATCTTAACATAATTATTGCTAATTCTTATCACTTATTGATGAGATTTAGCCGTTATGTTAAGTCGATATTCAGCCAAATCTTGGAAGCCTCTTGTTTATTTCTACACTAAACAATTCACCGTATTTTCAAAGAAAGCATTCCGCTGTCAAATCTTCTTGGGGAGTTTATCTCAGTAACCAAGACTACACAGAATCTTTAGACGATATTGAGACAGGCAAATTTATCTAAATTTTGCATTTAGCATCTATCCTAAGTTATAACTTTTTTGAAATTAGTGGCAGCCGATAGTTAGAGAAAATATTGATAACTTTTATCTATAACTCTGGGGGTTGCAAAAGATAATAAGCTACCTGTAGAGTAAAAAGAGTTAACTAAAAATAACTAGCAATAAGTTGAAACTAAGACCAGCGTGGCTAACTGGGCGGTTGCGCTGTATATTCTGTAAGGGAACAGTTGAGGTCTATCCAATAAAGAATTATCCCTGATTGAATAACATGAAGGCTTAAAGGCAGTGTCTTTTCTCAAGAGAGGGTTGAATTTGTCATTGAGCTTGCCCCCACTTAACCATTGTTTGCGTGTATCCGATCGCTTGAGGCAGAAAATGACTCAAATTCTCAGTAAATTACAAGAAGTCCCCTATCAGTATGCGACAATGGTTGAAGTTCTGCTCGCTCGCAGTTTCAAAACGCCGCACACACAAGCGTTCACCTTAATTCTTTCCACTGTACAGTCTTTAGTTACAAAAGAAACAAACCAGGAAAATCTACGTTGGCTAACAACGGATAACCTAACACAAGGGATAGAAGATTTTTGGCTTGAACGTGCAATTAATGCACGATTAGTTGAATGCTGCAATCATTAAAGAATTATGAATATGAAGGTTTAAAGGCAGTATTCCTTCTCTGTGAGGGTAGAATCTGTTATTGAGCTTGCCCTGTTGAACCATTGAAAGCGTGCATCTGATAGCCTGAGGTAGAAAATGACTTCGATTCTCAATAAGTTACAAGACATTCCCCATCAGTATGCGACAATTGTTGAAGTTCTGCGCGCTCGCAATTCCAGAACACCGCACACACAAGCATTCACCTTCCTTGAAGATGGAGAGACTTTAGAATCGACGCTGAGTTACCATGAGTTGGATCGGCGCTCTCGTGCGATCGCAGCTCAACTCCAAACCCTTGGTTTAAGTGGGGAACGTGCTATATTGCTTTATCCACCAGGGCTAGATTACTTGAGTGCTTTTTTTGGTTGTCTCTACGCAGGAGTCGTGGCGGTTCCAGCTTATCCACCAGTAACGCCAACTAAAAGCCACTATTACTCAACAAATAAGAGCAATTAAATTCTTGGAGTTTTTTATGGTAGTTAAAAATAGTGATTCAATTTTGAAGATTACAAATCCTAGTAGAAAAAAATTTGTAGAGCTTTGGAAGCAATATCAACCTTTTTTAATTGATAGTGTTGCTGAAAATTGGAATGCCTGTAAAAATTGGTCTAATGATTATCTAATAAAAAAATGTGGCAATCATACTATTCGTGTACTTTGTTATGCCGAAAACTATTTGAATAATTATCAATATGTATACGATAAAACTTACCCTGACACATTTATGAAGTTCAAGGAATATGTAGATATAAAATTTAGTGAAAAGAAAACAGAAAATTCTTTAAGATATTATATGTGTGCAGTAGATTTAGAAAAATTTTTTCCTGAACTAACTGTTGATATAAATTATCCAGAGTATTTTAGTAGAAAACCAAAAATTAACTTCTGGTTTGGTTCCTGTGGTAATACTACTACTCTTCACTTTGATAGAGAACATAATATTCTTGCTCAAATTCGAGGCAGAAAAAGAATACTTCTGTATCCTCCTTCAAATTATTTATCATTTTATCCACCTAATGGAGAGCGTGGCGCTTTAGAATATTGTAGTAAAGTAGATCCTCTCAACTCCAATTTGGAATTATTTCCAAAATTTCCTTGGCAACAAAAAAAGGAAATTATACTCCAAGCTGGAGAAATGCTCTATATACCACCTTTTTGGTGGCATCATGTTACAGGAGTAGATGAGAACATATCATTGTCATTTTGGTATGATATTAACATAGGAGATTGGTTCAGACAAAAGAGAATTTTCTCTATTATTTTGAATATATTGCATCATTCTAAAACAGTACTATTTACACATGATGGCTCGTAATTTTAGGCTCTTCAGTACCCGTTCAGGGTAAATGCATTAGATTTTTCTGATTCCTTGTGTCAAGCTTAATTGAGATGTTCTTACCCTGGGTATTTGCGCTATAGATTCTGTAAAGTAACAGTTGAGGTTTATCCGAGAAAAATTTTCCAAACATTAATTATGAAGGCTTGAAGGCAGTGTCTCTTCTCGAGAGAGGGTTGAATTTGTCATTAAGCTTGCCCCGTTTAACCATTGAAAGCGTGCATCTGATAGCCTGAGGTAGAAAATGACTCAAATTTTCAATAAATTACAAGACATTCCCCATCAGTATGCGACAATTGTTGAAGTTCTGCGCGCTCGCAGTTCCAAAACACCGCACACACAAGCATTCACCTTCCTTGAAGATGGAGAGACTTTAGAATCAACGCTGAATTACCACGAGTTGGATCGGCGCTCTCGTGCGATCGCAGCTCAACTCCAAACCTTGGGTTTAAGTGGGGAACGTGCCTTACTGCTCTATCCGCCAGGGCTAGATTACTTAACGACATTTTTGGGTTGCTTGTATGCAGGAGTCGTAGCGGTTCCAGCTTACCCACCGCACAATCAGCGCAATACCCCTAGAGTACAGGCGATTATCTCAGATGCACAAACTTGTGTTGCGTTAACCACAACTACTCTGTTGTCTAAATTACAATCTCTGCTTGCCCAAAAAAGGAATCTAGAGGATTTGCAGTGGCTAACAACTGACAACCTAGCACAGGGAATAGAAGACTCTTGGGAACATCCAGCTATTCATCAAGATTCTCTAGCCTTTCTACAATACACATCAGGTTCTACAGGAATACCGAAGGGAGTGATGGTAAGTCATGGCAATTTACTACACAATTCCGAGTACATAAAGCAGGCGTTTGAACTCACACCAGAAAGTGTCTCCGTTACGTGGTTACCTAGTTTCCATGATATGGGACTCATCGACGGGATTATCCAACCCTTATATACGGGGTTTCTAGGTGTTTTGATGCCGCCCGGAGCTTTTATTCAGAGACCAATTCGATGGCTTCAAGCAATTTCGCGTTGTAGAGCAACTCATTGTGGCGGTCCTAATTTTGCCTACGAGCTTTGTGTTAACAAGATTACCCTAGAACAACGGGAAACTCTTGACTTAAGCAGTTGGCGTAGCGCTTACAGTGGAGCAGAGCCAATTCGCCAAGAAACCTTGGAGAAGTTTGCAGCATTTTTCAAACCCTGTGGTTTTCAGTCTAGCTTTTTCTATCCCTGTTATGGTATGGCTGAAGCCACTTTAATGGTTTCGGGCGGTGATGTGAAAGATGAACCGATTTACTGTACTGTTCAAGCAGAGGCTTTAGAACAAAACCAAGTCGTGGAAGCATCTGAAAATACTGAGAATGTTAGGTATCTAGTAGGGTGTGGACGTTCATGGCTTGATACAAAAATTGTTATTGCCGAACCAGAATCGCTAACTCTGTGTGCTTCTGATAGAGTGGGGGAAATTTGGGTATCAGGATCGAGTGTTGCTCGGGGTTATTGGAATCGGAAAGAAGAAACAGAACAAACCTTCCATGTTTACTTGCGAGACACAGGAGAAGGACCTTTTTTGCGAACTGGGGATCTAGGCTTTTTGCACAATGGAGATCTCTTTATCACGGGAAGAGCCAAAGATTTAATCATTATTCGAGGTCGCAACCTCTACCCACAGGATATAGAACTGACCGCTGAGCGCAGCCACTCTTCATTGCGTTCGAGTAGTAACGCTGTTTTTTCTGTGGAAGTAGGCAATGAAGAACGGCTGATCGTAGTGCAAGAATTGGAGTTTCGCGCTAAACCGAACATTGATGAAGCGATCGCAGCAATCCGTCAAACAGTCACCGAAGAACATGAGGTGGAAGTGTATGCGGTAGTGCTCATTAAACCTGGTAGCATTTGCAAAACCTCTAGTGGTAAGATTCAACGCCGCGCCACTAAAGCAGATTTTCTGGCTGGCAAATTGGATGTAGTTGGTAGCAGCATCCTCAAAACCGCTGATATTGAAACTCAGGAAAATAGGGTGCAACGCGACGCTCTGTTGGCGCTTACCCCACAAGAGAGTCAGCTGTTGTTAGAGTCTTATTTAGTGGAACAAGTAGCGCGGGTGCTTTCAATAACACCGCAAGAGGTCAATTCTCAACAACCACTCAGTACTTTGGGACTCGATTCTTTAAAAGTTTTTGAGTTAAAAAATCGAATTGAGGTTGACCTGGAAGTTACTGTATCTATTGCTGATTTCTTTGAAGGTTTGAGTGCGCGATCGCTTTCCATCAAAATACTTGCTCTTCTGACAACAGAGGCTCATAAACCCTCCGTTTCTCAAGTGCAAAAAACCACGTCCTTTCATCCTCTCTCTTTTGCCCAGCAGCGACTGTGGTTTATCAATCAACTAGCTCTGAATTCCCCTGTATATAATATTCCTATCATTATTAATCTCACAGGACATATTAATGTAGTTGTACTAGAGAAAAGCTTAAACGAAATCATCAGACGTCACGAAGTTTTACGGACTAACTTTGTAGTCAATGAAGGCAGACCCGTTCAGGTTATCAAACCAGCTATACTTCTAACTTTGTCAGTTGAGGACTTGCAAGAATTCTCAGAAAGCGAACGCACAAAAGAAGTACAACGTCTATCCACTCTCTTAGCTCAACAGTCCTTCGACTTGTCAAGCGAACCGCTTTGGCGTGCAAAACTTCTACACTTAGCTGAACAAGAACATAGGCTACTCCTGACGCTGCATCATATTATTGCAGATGGATGGTCTACGGGGATTCTTATTAAAGAACTAGCAGCACTGTATGAAGCATTCTCCCAAGGAAGACCCTCTCCACTTCCTGAATTACCTATTCAATATGTAGATTTTACCTATTGGCAGCACCAGTGGTTACAAAGCGAGCGTATTCAACCCCTGTTGGAGTATTGGAAGCAGCAGTTAGGTGGAGATTTGCCAGTATTAAACTTGCCGACCGACCGTCCGCGATTGCCAGTTCAGACTTTCAATGGTGCTCAAGCTAGATTAGCTCTGCCTCAAGCCCTGACACAAGAACTCAAAAAGCTAAGCCATCAAGAAGGCGTCACTTTATTTATGACCTTGCTGGCGGCTTTTAAAACCTTACTTTACCGCTATACAGGACAGATAGATATCCTGGTGGGTTCACCAATTGCTAGCCGCAACCGAGCAGAAATTGAGTCGTTAATAGGATTTTTTGTCAATGTTTTGGTACTGCGGAGCAAACTTGATGGTAAACTCAGTTTTAGAGAGTTGCTTTTCCGGGTAAAATCAACAGCCTTAGAAGCCTATGTTCACCAAGACCTACCTTTTGGGAAGTTAGTGGAGGAATTACAACCGGAGCGCGACCTCAGTTACAACCCGTTATTTCAGGTAATGTTTGTTCTCCAGAATATGCCGTTGCCAACTCCTAAGTTATCCAACATATCAATAGTCGGTCAAGAGAGCTACAGCGGTACGGCAAAGTTTGACCTGACTCTGTTTATGGAAGACTCTGAACAGGGGTTGGTTGCGACTGGTGAGTACAATACGGATCTGTTTAATGCGGATACTATAACTCGAATGCTGGGTCATTTCCAGACAATGCTGGAAGGTATTATTGCGAATCCCAATAATGCAATTGTCGATTTGCCCTTACTGACTGCATCTGAGAAACATCAACTCATAGTTGATTGGAATGATACAAAGACAGATTATCCTTGTAATCAGTGCATTCATCAGTTGTTTGAGCAGGAGGTAGAACGAACGCCCAATTCGATTGCAGTCGTCTTTGAAAACCAGCAACTGACTTACCGTGAGTTAAACAACCAGGCGAACAGAGTCGCGCACTACTTGCAGAAGTTGGGTGTTAAACCAGAGGTGCTTGTTGGTATTTGCATGGAGCGATCGCTGTCCATGGTTGTGGGACTCTTGGGCATCCTCAAAGCTGGTGGAGCCTACTTACCACTAGATCCTGCATATCCTAAAGAGCGCTTAGCATTTATGCTAGCAGATGCTCAAGTGACAGTGCTATTAACCAAGCAGAGTTTGACAGAGAAATTGCCAACTGATGGATTAAGAGTAGTTTGTCTTGATACTCATTGGGAAAAGATTGGGGACGAAAGTTCAAAAAACTCTTTGAGCAAGATAAATTCTGACAACTTAGCCTATGCAATTTACACTTCTGGTTCTACAGGTAAACCCAAGGGCGTAGCAATCGAACATCGTAGCGCAAGTGCCTTATTGGGTTGGGCGAAAAAGTTCTTTTCTATTGAAGTTTTAGCTGGAGTTTTGGCAACAACTTCAATTTGCTTTGACCTTTCAGTTTTTGAGATCTTTGTCCCACTCAGCTATGGTGGTAAGATAATCTTAGTCGAAAATGCTCTTCATTTACCTACCTCGTCACAAGCCTTAGAAGTAACCCTTATCAATACCGTTCCCAGTGTCATTACAGAGTTATTGAGTGTTGACGGTATTCCAGATTCAGTGCATACAATCAACTTAGCTGGTGAACCACTTCAGAACAAACTTGTACAACAACTATATAAAAAGGATAACATTCAACAGGTTGTTAATTTATACGGTCCCTCAGAAGATACAACCTATTCAACATTTGCTTTGTTGCAGAAGGGGAGCAACGATATCCCGCCTATAGGTTGCCCTATTGCCAACACAGAAATCTATCTGCTCGATCGATACTTACAACCCGTTCCTGTTGGTGTACCAGGCGAACTTTACATTGGCGGAACAGGGCTAGCCAGAGGTTATCTAAATCGATCTGAGTTAACTGCTCTTAAATTTATTCCCAATCCCTTCAGTAAGAAGCTCGGAGCGAGATTGTACAAAACGGGAGACTTGGCTCGATATCGAGGAGACGGAACTTTGGAGTTTTTGGGGCGAATTGACCATCAGGTGAAGATACGAGGTCACCGTATTGAACTTGGAGAGATTGAGGAGACACTAGGACAACACCCAGAAGTGCAAGAAACCGTAGTGTTAATGCGGGAGGATACCCCAGGAAATCGTCTTTTAGTAGCTTACTTTGTAGCCAAAATAGAAACAAAAATTTTTACTGATGATTTACGGCATTTTCTCAGACAGCAACTACCAGATTACTTGGTACCATCAGCATTTGTACAGATGAAGGCACTGCCATTGACAACAAATAATAAAGTCGATCGCCGAGCATTACCTGTACCAGATATCAATCGTCCAGAATTGACTGAAGGTTATCAAGCTCCACGCTCTAAATTGGAGCAAACGATCGCTACTGTTTGGCAAGAATTGCTGCACCTAGAAAAAGTAGGTGTTAATGATAATTTCTTTGACCTTGGTGGTCATTCATTATTGATGGTTCAGGTTAATAATAAACTCCAGGAAATTTTGCACAAAAATTTATTAATTGTAGAAATGTTTCAAAATCCAACTATCAATTCCTTAGCACAATATTTAAGTCAAAAATTAGAAAATACGCCTTCTTTTCAATCAACGCGCCATCGGGTTCATAAGCAAATAGAGGCTATCAACCGTCAAAAACAACAATTGAGCAAGCAAGGTAAAAAGATTTATGAATAGCGCTAAAGATTATGAGCCCTTGGAAGGGATCGCCATCATTGGCATAGCAGGGCGTTTTCCCGGTGCTAAAAATATTAAGGAGTTTTGGCAGAATTTACGGGATGGTGTAGAATCAATTTCTATCTTCACAGATAAAGAAGTCGTATCTGAAGGAATAGATCTTAATATACTAAGCGTTCCCAATTATGTAAAAGCCAGTGCCATACTAGAAGATATCGATTTATTTGACGCTTCCTTTTTTAGTTTTAATGCCAAAGAAGCGGAAGTCACTGACCCACAACACCGTCTTTTTTTGGAGTGCGCTTGGCAAGCATTGGAAAATGCTGGTTATGACTCTGCTAAGTTTACAAGTCGAATTGGAGTTTATGCTGGTGCTAGCCTCAATAACTATTATTCTTTAGATTTAAATCGCGAGCGCATGGGTTCAGCCCAATGCTACCAAACAGTTATTGGTAATGATAAAGATTTTCTGACTACCCGTGTTTCTTATAAATTAAATCTGACTGGACCAAGTATTACAGTACAAACAGCGTGTTCCACCTCATTAGTTGCAACAACACTCGCATGCCAAAGTTTGTTGAATTACCAATGCGATATGGCTTTGGCTGGTGGGGTTTCTATCCACGTACCGCAAAAAACGGGTTATCTGTACGAACAGGGAGGAACATTATCTCCTGATGGTCGCTGTCGTGCTTTTGATGCTAAAGCGCAGGGCACAACTATTGGTAATGGTGTAGGTATTGTCGTTCTCAAGAGATTGAGCGATGCGATCGCAGATGGCGATTGCATTCATACTGTCATTAAAGGTTCAGCTATAAATAACGATGGTTCTGGTAAAGTTGGCTATACAGCACCGAGCGTGAATGGTCAAGCAGAAGTGATTGCCGAAGCGATGATGCTCGCAGGAGTTGAGCCAGAGACGATAAGCTATATTGAAGCTCATGGTACTGGTACAGCCTTAGGCGATCCCATTGAAATTGCAGCACTCTCTCGAGTCTTTCGTAGCAGTACCCAGAAAAAAAGTTTTTGTGCTATCGGTTCAGTTAAAACAAACATCGG
Organism: Scytonema hankhaensis NUACC26; assembly: GCF_045865695.1. Taxonomy (NCBI): domain Bacteria; kingdom Bacillati; phylum Cyanobacteriota; class Cyanophyceae; order Nostocales; family Scytonemataceae; genus Scytonema; species Scytonema hankhaensis. Next base: position 27,182 of record NZ_BAACAP010000255.1, on the reverse strand, counting down.
TCATTTAGATGCAGCAGCTGGTATTGCAGGACTGATTAAAACTGTTTTAGCCCTGAAACACAAACAAATCCCACCCAGTTTGAATTTTGAGGAACCCAATCCCAAGATTGATTTCGCCAACAGTCCCTTTTACGTTAATACTCAGCTAGCAGAATGGAAAGCAGAAAGTGCTCCTCGACGTGCTGGTGTCAGTTCTTTGGGTATAGGTGGGACTAATGCCCATGTCATTCTAGAAGAAGCACCAGCATTGGAACCTTCTAGCCCTTCTCGCCCGGTTCAGTTGTTAGTACTTTCTGCTAAAACTGACTCGGCTCTGGAAACTACAACGGAAAACCTGGTTCAACACCTCAAGCAACATCCTGATGTGAACTTAGCGGATATGGCTTATACGCTGCAAGTGGGGCGTGCTGAGTTTGATCGTCGTCGCGTGCTAGTGTGCCAAGATATTAAGGATGCAACCAGTGCCTTGCAGTTACGAGATCCTCAAAGAATTTTCACTCGCTTAAAAGAAGGTAGCGATCGCCCCATCGTATTCATGTTCCCCGGACAGGGCGCTCAGTATGTGGATATGGGGAAAGAACTTTACCAGACTGAGCCCATTTTTAGGGAGCAGGTTGATTTGTGCTGTCAATTGCTTCAACCTCATTTGGGGCTGGATTTGCGATCGCTCATTTATCCCAAGGAATCCGAATCAAAAGCCGCAGCAGAAAAACTGCAACAAACTGACATCACTCAGCCTGCATTGTTTGTCATAGAATATGCTCTCGCTAAGTTGTGGATGTCATGGGGCATTTCTCCCCAGGCAATGATTGGTCATAGTATTGGGGAATATGTAGCAGCTTGCCTTGCTGGTGTCATGTTACTTGAAGATACTTTGATTCTGGTTGCTATTCGTGGGCGACTGATGCAGCAAATGCCACTAGGTGCTATGCTTTCGGTTGGGCAAGCAGAAACAGAGATTAAAACTTTACTAAATGAAAATTTATCATTAGCTGCTAGCAATGCTCCTTCCTTGTGTGTAGTTTCAGGAACCCATGATGCTGTAGGCAGGATTTATGAGCAACTTGCAGCATCAAGTGTAGAATGTCGCCGTCTGCATACTTCTCATGCCTTTCATTCTGTGATGATGGAACCCATCATTGAGCCATTCATCAAAGAAGTTAAAAAAGTTCAACTAAATTCTCCGCAAATTCCTTTTATCTCTAACGTCACTGGAACCTGGATTACAACAGAACAAGCCACAGATCCGAATTACTGGGCAAGACATTTACGGCAACCCGTGCAGTTTGCAGCTGGCATTTCTACATTGTTGCAAGAACCAAATCCGATTTTACTGGAAGTTGGTCCAGGACGCAGCTTGTGTACTTTTGCTCAAAAGCATTCAGATTCCCCAGCACTCTGTTCATTACGACATCCTAAGGAAAAACAGTCAGATGTGGCGTTTTTACTGAACACACTAGGCAAACTCTGGCTACATGGAGTACAGGTGGATTGGTCAGGATTTTATGCCAACGAGCACCGTCATCGTCTCCCCTTACCAACATATCCCTTTGAGCGCCAGCGTTACTGGATTCAAGCTCAAAAACCAGCCGTAACTGTCAAGACGAGTGTAGAGCCATTGTCCACTTCTCTACCAAGTAAAAAGCCAGACATTGCCAATTGGTTTTACGTCCCATCATGGAAACGCTCTCCACTACCTGAAAAGCACAAGAGTGAAAAGTCGGCTTTGTCTTGTACTCTTGTGTTTGCCGATGAGTGCGGCTTAGGTGAAGAATTAGTGAAACGACTGGCACTGGAAGGTCGGGATGCGATCGCCGTCAGTATTGGTTCGGAGTTCACTAAACACAGCGAGTGCGAATACACGCTGAATCCTCAACAAAGGGATGACTACGATGCCTTGTGTAAGGAACTTCTAGCACAAAACAAGTTCCCAAGCACGATTGTGCATTTATGGAATATCACGCCTGTCGATAACGTAGAATTAAAGCTAGCAGCAGTTGACAAAGCTGAAGATTTAGGATTCTACAGTCTGTTATTTCTCGCTCAGGCACTTGGAAAACAAAACCTTACCGAGCAATTACATATAGCAGTTATCTCCAACAATATGCAGGAAGTGACAGGTGAAGAGGTGCTATGTCCTGAAAAGGCAACTGTCCTTGGACCTGTTAAGGTTATCCCGCAAGAATATCCCGACATTAGTTGTCGCAGCATTGATGTTGTAATTCCCACGCTCGTAAAAAGTTGGCAAGGTGAGAAACTTATAGACCAGTTGCTGAACGAACTAGAAGCTCAATCCTCTGACTCAGCGATCGCCTACCGGGGAAACCACCGTTGGGTACAACACTTTGAACCTGTCCGTTTGGGTAAAGATACCGCAAAAACACTAAGATTAAGGGAAAAAGGAGTCTATTTAATTACAGGTGGACTCGGAGGAATTGGACTTACACTGGCGGAGCATTTGGCTTTGACAGTACAAGCAAAACTGCTGCTTGTGGGACGTTCGGAATTTCCCGATCGAGACAAGTGGAGTGAGTGGCTAACCGAGCGCGGCGAGCAAGACAGTACTAGCCGCAAGATTCTCAAAGTGCAGGAACTCGAACAACTGGGTGCAGAAATTTTGGTGGCGAGCGCTGATGTTACCAATTTTGAACAAATGCATTGGGCGATCCAAAAGGCGCAGGAGCAGTTTGGCAAGTTCAATGGTGCGATCCACGCTGCTGGGGTTCCCGGAGGTGGCGTAATTCAACGTAAAACAGCGGAAGTGACAAAAAGTATTTTGGCACCTAAAGTCAAAGGAACGCTAGTTCTTAATAGTCTTTTCCAAAACGCTCAGCTAGATTTCTTTGTCCTATGTTCCTCAATGTCTGCCATCCAAGGTGAATTTGGGCAGGTGGATTACGTCAGTGCCAATGCTTTTCTTGACGCTTTTGCTCTTCACAAGAGGAATCAAGATAGCACATTCACTGTAGCTATTAATTGGTCTGCTTGGCAAGAAGTGGGTATGGCAGCAGAAGCGGCGAAACAATCTGCCCAAACGCTAGATATTCCTAAACCTCAATTTCAAGAAGTGAACCATCCTTTATTCGACAAATATATTGTCGATGGTTCGGAGCAAGAGATATATATTTCCAACTTGAGTGTCATCAAACACTGGGTTCTGGATGAACACAAGGTGATGGGAAAAGCAACACTTCCAGGAACAGCCTACCTAGAAATGGCTAGAGCCGCTGTTGAAAACCACGCTCAGAATTGCATAATTGAAATCCGCGAAGTATATTTTCTCGCTCCTTTAGTTATAGAAGCAAATGAGGAAAAGGAAGTTCGTACACTTCTGAAAAAGCAGGGAGATAAATTTGAATTTTCAATTATCAGCCAATTGAATTCTGGGGAAGATAAATGGCTTGAACACGCTAGAGGTGAAATAGCCATTCTAGAAGCAGAATCGCCTCAAAAATATGACATTGAAGAAATTGCAGCCAGATGTAGCGATCGCTCAATCAGCATTTCAGAAGGTGAGAGTAAACTTCAAGTAGGATACATAGAATTTGGCTCCAGATGGAACAACTTAAAGCAGGCAAAATTCGGGACTTTTCAGGGGTTTGCAACCCTGGAATTGCCAAGAGAATTTGCTGCTGACATCAACACATATAAGTTGCATCCTGCTTTACTAGACAATGCTAATGGTTTTCTAACCCTCAACTCTGAAGGCGTTTACTTACCGTTTTCTTATAAAAGGTTGAAGTTCAAAGAATCTTTACCTGAAAAAGTATACAGTTATATTAGATGTACCAAAAATGACTCGTCCCGAAACGATACTCTGAAATTTGACATCACTATTATGGATGACCAAGGAAGAGGGTTGGTCGAGATAGAAGAGTATACTCTGCGAAAGGTAGAAAGTGATACAAGCTCTACTCAACAACAATCTCCTCTTCCTGAAAGCCAAAACTTCTGTTTGCAAATTTCCTCTCCTGGCATTTTAGAGACTTTGACATTTCAAAGGGCATTACGCCAGCAACCAGGTCCAGGCGAGGTAGAAATTGAGGTTGGTGCGACTGGTCTCAACTTTAAGGAAGTACTCCTCGCTCTAGGAATGCTTCCCATACCATCTGATGTCGATCTCAAGTTTGGTTTGGAGTGTGCCGGAAAAATAGTTGCGTTGGGAGAAGGTGTTGAGGGGTTTGAAATTGGAGATGAAGCGATCGCCCTTGGCGACGGCTGTTTTAGCCGATTTCTCACGACTTCCGCTTTGTCAGTTGCACCCAAACCCAAACATCTGAGTTTGTCAGAGGCAGCAACACTTCCGGTAGCCTTTACCACAGCCTACTACTCCTTGATAAAATTGGGCAAGCTCAGTCAGGGCGATCGTGTTCTCATCCATGCTGCTACAGGTGGAGTTGGCTTAGCTGCAGTGCAAATTGCTCAGTGGGTTGGAGCAGAAATCTTCGCTACAGCTGGCAACCCAGAAAAACGGGCGTTTTTGAGTTCGTTGGGCATTGAGCACGTCTTTGATTCTAGGTCTTTGGGTTTTGCCGATGAAGTGATGCAACGTACTAATAGCAGGGGTGTAGATGTGGTTTTGAATTCACTTGCAGGTGAATTCTTGACCCGAAGCTTGGAAACTCTCGCACCTTACGGACGCTTTCTCGAAATTGGCAAGCGCGATCTCCTCAACAACAGCCAACTAGGTCTAGGAGTTTTTGCAAAATGCTTATCCTTTTTTGCTATCAACGTAGATCGGCAACTTCCTCACTTTAGTGACTTGTGGCACGAAGTTGTGCAACATTTCCAGGACGGAAATTTCAATTCCCTGCCTCATCAGGTCTTTCCCATGAATTCAGTCGCTCGCGCCTTTGAATATATGGCTAGGGCTAAGCATATCGGCAAGATTGTTGTATCTATTCAAAATCAAGACTTTCTGAGTACCGAGGTTGTTCCAAAAAACGGGGTTAGTCACCAACAAACAGTCAGAACAGCCTTTTCTGACTCGCGGCATTCTGCTTTTGGTGGACTCAATAAAAAACCCACTACACCTGTCAATGCGTATCAAAGACAACTACTTCAGCAAGGGTTATCACCAAAAGAAGGAGTAGAGGCGTTCAGCCGCATTTTGGAGAGTACATTTTCCCAGGTTTTGGTATCAACCTATGATTTCCTGACTCAAGTTCCATCAAATGGGATCGGTAAGGAGCCAAGTGCCTTGGAAGCCATAGAGAGGGATAATCTCTCTAAACCAACATATCCAAGACCGCAATTGAGTAATGCCTATGTTGCTCCCACAAATGAAATCGAGCAAAAAATCTCTGTCATTTGGCAAGAACTTCTTGGAAGAGAACAAGTCGGTGTCCATGACAACTTCTTTGAGCTTGGCGGCGATTCACTTCTGTTGGTGCAAATACGCAGCAAACTACAGGCTGCATTGAGCCGCAATCTCTCAACGGGTGACTTATTTGAATATCCTACTATAAGTGCCTTAGCAACATATCTCAGTCGAGAAAATAATGAACAACCTGCTTTTGAGCAAGCACAAGAGCGTGCCAAGAGGCAAGAAGCGGCGATTGCCGAAGAAATGCAACTGATGAAGCAAAGGAGAAGGGTTTATGAATAATGGGTTGAAAGGCATAGCCGTTATTGGCATGGCAGGGCGATTCCCTGGAGCCAAAGGTGTAGCTCAGTTTTGGCAGAATTTGTGCAACGGTGTGGAATCTATTTCATTGTTCAGCGATGAAGAGTTAGTTGCACAAGGTGTAGACTCCGCTTGTTTGCGCGATCCCAACTATGTGAAAGCTGGGTTTGTGTTAGAAGACATTGAGATGTTTGACGCTTCATTCTTTGGCTACTCTCCTAGAGAAGCTGAAATTCTCGATCCTCAACAGCGAGTTTTTTTGGAGTGTGCTTGGGAAGCGTTGGAAAATGCTGGTTATAATCCAAAAGCAGATAAGAACTTAACTGGTATTTATGCTGGGGGCAATTTAAGTACATACTTACTCAATAATCTTGCTTCACACCCTGAGTTGTTCAAATCGCTAAACATGCAAATTGCCCTTGGCAATGATAAGGATTCAATATCTACACGAACTTCTTACAAGTTAAATCTAAAGGGTCCTAGTGTCAGCATTGGTACAGCTTGCTCTACTTCCCTTGTAGCAGTTCATCTGGCGTGTCGAGGATTGTTGAGTTATCAGTGTGATATGGCGCTGGCTGGTGGTATTGCAATCCAAACTCCGCAAATAGAAGGTTATTTCTATCAAGCAGGTGGAATGGCTTCTCCCGATGCTCACACTCGTGCCTTTGATGCACAAGCCCAAGGCGGTCCTTTTGGCAGAGGCGTTGGTATTGTTGTTCTCAAGAGACTAGAGGATGCTGTAGCGGATGGGGACTCTATTTATGCGGTTATTAAAGGTTCTGCTATTAATAATGATGGTGCAGTGAAAGTTAGTTATACGGCACCTAGTGTTGCGGGTCAAGCAGAGGCGATCGCAGAAGCACAAGCAATCGCCGGATTTGACCCGGAAACAATCACTTATATCGAGACGCATGGAACGGGTACAGCCTTGGGCGATCCAATCGAATTTCGGGCGTTGTCAAAGGTGTTTCGTGCTAGAACCAATAAGAAAGGTTTTTGCGCGATCGGCTCGGTCAAACCAAATGTTAGCCATTTGAATACTGCTGCTGGCGTCACGAGCTTGATTAAAACTGCCTTAGCTCTGAAGCAGAGACAAATACCGCCTAGCTTGTACTTTGAAGACCCTAATCCCGAGATAGACTTTGACAGTAGCCCCTTCTATGTCAATACCGAACTGTCTGCATGGCAAACGAATGGGACACCCCGTCGCGCTGGGGTCAGTTCTTTTGGTCTTGGAGGGACTAATGCCCATATCGTCCTTGAAGAAGCTCCGATGGTTGAATCTTCTGGCAAATCTCGTCCTTGGCAGTTACTGATGTTGTCTGCCAAAACTGATTCAGCCTTAGAAACTGCAACAGCTAATTTAACCGATCGCCTCCAGCAGCACCCCGAACTTAACCTTGCGGATGTAGCTTATACGCTGCAAGTTGGTCGTCACCCTTTTAGCTATCGGCGCACGGTTATTTGTCAAGACATTCAAGATGCCATAATTGCTTTCCAAAACCCCAAACGAGTTCTGACGACCACTGAGGAGACGAATGAGCGCCCAGTAGCTTTCATGTTTACTGGTTTAGGGACGCAATATATTAACATGGCTCTTGAACTTTATCAAGTCGAGCCCACTTTTCGCGAACACCTCGATCGCTGTTGTTCTCTCTTCCAACCTTTGTTGAGTGTTGACCTCAAAGAAGTCATTTATCCTACTTCCCATTCAACAACCGAAAAGCAAGAAGCAACAAAAGAAAAATCGGGTATCGATTTACGGCAAATGCTTGGTCGCGCTCGCCTACCAGTAGATCCCGCCACACAAAAACTGAATCAAACCTATCTTACCCAACCAGCGCTATTTGCTATTGAGTATGCTTTAGCTCAATTATGGATGTCGTGGGGGATTCGTCCAGTAGCAATGATTGGCTACAGCATTGGTGAATATGTAGCAGCAACTCTAGCAGGGGTGTTATCTCTAGAAGACGCTATTACTCTGGTTGCTAAAAGAGCGCAAATGATTCAAGAGCTACCAGGCGGAGCAATGCTGGCGGTTCCCCTTTCTGAGACAGAAGTACAACCTTTTTTGAGCAAAAATCTTTCATTGTCAGCAGTCAATGGCTCATCTCAGTGCGTGCTTGCTGGAACTACAGAGGCTGTAGAGGAATTAGCACAGTCCTTAAGCGCTAAGGGGTTAGCTTGTCGCCAATTGCAAACCTCCCATGCCTTTCATTCTTACATGATGTCCGCGATCGCTAACTCTTTTACTGAAGTAGTACGCAATATCGATCTTAAGCCACCGCAAATTCCCTATGTATCAAACGTTACAGGAACTTGGATAATAGCAGAGCAAGCCACAAATCCGAGCTACTGGACACAGCATATGTGTCAACCCGTGCGCTTTGGCTCGGGAGTACACCAGTTGTGGACACAACACAGTCCAATTTTGTTAGAGGTAGGTCCGGGACAGGCATTAAGCAGCTTGGCAGTGCAATGTTTAGAAAATGTTTCTGGTGATGACAAAATAGTGTTGTCCTCGCTGCGTTATGCTTATGAGCAACAGTCAGATGTTGCTTTCATCTTGAACACATTAGGTCAGCTATGGCTTGAGTCCGTCAAGATTGATTGGTCGGGATTTTATGCCCATGAGCGCCGACATCGCCTTCCCTTGCCAACATATCCCTTTGAGCGACAAAGATACTGGATTGAACCGCAAAAATTATCACCTGTACAAAGAGACGTACAACCCAAGTTAACAGCGTCAGAACTTTGGCAATCTCTGGTAGAAGTTGGTCAACTCCAAGCTCGTGTCGGAGCTTCGGAATTTGACAACCAAGCTTATCAAGAGAAAAGACAGTGGTTGGATCGTTTATGTACTGCCTATATTAATCTTGCTATAACACATTTAGGAGCTTTTAGCAATCCTAGTAAAAAATATTCTCTGGAGGAATTGTTTGAGCAATGTCAGATTATTCCTCGCTACCGGGAGTTGTTAGGTCGATGGTTGGAAATATTGGTAGAGCAAGGTCAGTTACATCAAGAGCAAGAGCTGTTTACTAACCTAATGCCACTTTCAACAGATTCTGTGAATGAGCTTTTAGCAGAAGTGAGAGCCAGATGGACAGACACACTACAACAGATCGATCTGCTCCAACTTTATGGCGAAAATATGGTAGCCATACTGACTGGTGAAAAAGAACCTTTAGAGTTTCATGTTTCTACGTTAGTCAAGGAAGGAGAATTTTCAGTTCAAAGCTTGCCTTCGCATAATTACTACAACTCAATTATGCGAGTATGTACAAAACAGCTCGTGAAGTCATTACCGCCAGAAGTTAAGCTAAGAGTTTTAGAAATTGGTGCTGGAACTGGTACTGCTACAGCAGAACTGTTACCTATATTGCCATCAGAACAAACTAATTACACCTTTACTGACGTAGGTGGTTTTTTCCTGAATGCAGCTAAGAAAAAATTTAGCGATTATCCATTTATTGAATATCGATTGTTAGACATCTCGCTGTCGCCACTAGAACAGGGATATGAAAAGCACAGCTATGATGTGGTAGTAGCATTCAAGGTATTGCACGTTGCTAAAAACATTGGACAAACTCTTGAACACGTGCGCTCTTTACTCGCTCCTAACGGCTTACTTCTACTTTGGGAGACAACTCAAGCCACCTTGGAAGCTGAGGTCATTGACGCCCTAATCATGAATCCGATAGAAGACCCTGAAGGCAAGCGCAATATGGGTAATCCTTTTATATCAAAGGATGAATGGCAGGAAGAACTCAAATCTCATGGATTTGTTGAAGTGGCGGCTTTTTCCGAATTTGAAGCTTTTAGGGAACACGTAATTGTGGCTCAGGCTTCTTCGTCAACAACGCACGAAGTACCAGCAGCATTTACAGCGTTGCTTCATGAACAAAATGCTCCCAAAACACATGAAGTATCATTAGGCAAAAAGCTCAACGTTGCTGACTGGTTCTACATCCCTTCATGGAAACGTTCGCTACCACCGCAGTTGAATGGTCAGGTCAAACAAGCGGAGTGCTGGTTGGTATTTGTCGATGAGTATGGGTTGGGCGCTCAAATCGTAAAGCGACTCGAACTTGAAGGTCATGATTTGATTACCGTCAAAATTGGGGAGCAATTTGGCAGTAGAAGCGAATCAACAGAGGAGCAGTTTGGCAAGCGTGCATATACAATAAATCCTCAACAAGGGGATGATTACAATACCCTACTCAAAGAACTTCGCGCTCAAGATTTAACACCAAAAAGAATTATTCATCTGTGGAGTGTGACACAGTCAGAACTTACAGACTTTAACACAGCTCAAGAACAAGGATTCTACAGCTTGCTGTTTTTGGTACAGGCGCTTGGAAAACAGAATTTTACTGATGAGTTACAACTTGCAGTTATTTCCAACAATGTGCAAGCAGTAACCGGAGTTGAAAATGTCTGTCCGGAAAAAGCAACAGTACTTGGACTTGTTAAAGTTATCCCACAGGAATATTCAAATATTAGATGTCGCAGCATTGATGTTATTATTCCTTCAGCAGGGGGTTGGCAAGAAGAGAAATTTGTAGAGCAATTGCTGAACGAGCTAAGAGCTAATTCCCCTGACTCAGCGATCGCTTACCGTGGTTTGGAACGGTGGGTGCAAACCTATGAGCCTGTCCAACTGGATGCAAGCGTCCCTAAAACACCAAGGTTAAGGGAACAAGGGGTTTACCTAATAACTGGTGGACTTGAAGACATAGGACTTGTAATAGCCGAACATCTGGCAAAAACAGTACAAGCAAAACTGCTGCTTTTGGAGCATGACGATTTTCCCAACCGAGAAGAGTGGGAAGAGTGGCTGGTAACTCACGATGAGCAAGATAACATCAGCCGCAAGATTCTCAAAGTGCAGGAACTGGAAAAGCTGGGGGCATTGGTCTTAATCTTGAGCGCCAATGTGGTAAATTTAGAACAGATGCATTGGGCGAAAGCGAGAGCACAAAAGCAATTTGGTGAACTCAATGGAGTGTTCCACACAGCTAAAGTACCTGTAGAGAAGTTATTTAGTCCTATTGTAGAGATAGACCATACGGAGTGCGAGCAGCAATTTCAAGCAAAAGTGCAGGGACTGTTAGTCTTAGAAGAAGTTTTGCAGTCCCAAAAGCTTGATTTTTGTCTATTGATGTCGTCGTTAACCTCTGTTTTAGGAGGATTAGGCTCTGTTGGCTACTCAGCAGTCAGTCTTTTGACGGACGCTTTTGCTTACCAGCACAATCAGAAAAATCCTGTTTCTTGGATGAGCGTTAACTGGGATGCATGGCAATTTGGAGCAGACAATCAACAAATACCTTCAGGCACAAGTTTGGCGGAATTTGCCATTGAACCGCCTGAAGGAATCAATGCTCTTGAATATATTCTTTTATGGAGTCAATATCATCAAATAGTTATCTCGACAGGTAATTTACAATCTAGAATTGACCAATGGATTAACCTAGAATCAAGACAAGAGAAAAGTGCTGCTCAACAAGTCAATTTATCTTCTCGTCACTCAAGACCGAATTTAAAGAATACCTATGTTGCTCCTAGTAATGATGCAGAGCGCAAACTGGCTGAGATTTTTCAAGAGTTACTGGGTATTGAGCCGATTGGTATTCATGACAGCTTCTTTGCATTAGGAGGAGACTCTCTAACGGGAACTGTACTTATTTCTCAGGTTCGCAAAAATTTTCAGGTAGAACTACCTGTTCGTTCTCTCTTTGAAGCACCTACTGTAGCTGAATTAGCTTTGGTTATTGAAGAAATTGTCATAGAAGAGTTAGAAAAATTAGAAGACCAAAATTCCCAGCTTTTTAGAGGAGAAGTTGGGGATCTTGTTTCGTAAAAGTCTGTCGTCTAAGAAGAAAAATCATGAAAATTCAAGTTGTCGGTGTAGTCGGAGCAGGTGTCATGGGAATTGGGGTCGCCCAAAACCTCTCTCAAACTGGACATCAAGTGATTTTAGTAGATATTTCCGAAGATATTTTGGATAATGCTAAGAAGGAAATCAGGAATAATGTCCGTTTTCAAGGTTTTTTTCAGAAAAACCAGCAAGCAGAAAGCCCTGACAATATTCTGCATCGAATTAAATTTTCTACAAATTATAAATTTCTTGAAGATGCAGAATTTGTGATTGAAAATGCCACGGAAAAGTGGGATATTAAAAAGGGGATATACGCACAGCTTGATGCGATTTGTCCCGATAAGACTGTATTTGCAGCCAATACTTCTGCTATTTCTATTACTCGCATTGCTTCAGTCACTAAGCGTGCTGACAAAGTTATTGGTATGCATTTCATGAACCCGGTACCAATGAAGCCGATGGTGGAAATGATTCGCGGGTATCACACCAGTGATGATGCGATCGCAACAGCCAAAGAATTGTTGGCGCAGATGGGTAAAGAATGCATTCTTGTTAACGACTCACCCGGTTTTGTCTCCAACCGCGTACTAATGTTGACAATTAATGAAGCCATTTTCTTGCTACAAGACCGAGTCGCGTCTGTAGAAGAAGTGGATAAAATTTTCAAATCCTGCTTTGGACACAAAATGGGACCACTCGAAACTGCTGATTTGATTGGGTTGGATACTATTCTATTCTCCATCGAAGTCTTATATGAAAGCTTCAACGACAGCAAATACAGACCCTGTCCGTTGCTGAAAAAAATGGTAGATGCAGGATTGTATGGTCGCAAAAATGGACAAGGTTTTTATACTTACAGTGGAGCCATTGAGTCACTGGGTACAAATAAAGATAACTCTGTCGCTTGTTATTAGTCAAAAGACCTTTGTCCAAAGTACTGAACAAATGACAAATGACAAATAACAAATGACAAATGACAAATGACAAATAACCAACCTATGAAAGAAATACCAGTAAAAATCAAACAATTCCTTTCAAAGTTTTTCCGCAATCATGACTTGCAGCTAGATGAAGATATCTTTGCACTTGGTTTTGTCAATTCCATGTTCGCCATGCAACTCGTCTTGTTTATCGAACAAGAATTTCAACTGACTATTGATAATGAAGACCTAGAATTTGATAATTTCAGGACGATAAATTCTATGACTCGTTTGATTGAACGTAAAACAGCTTTAGTTGCACAAAAATGAGTAAAAGATAAAATTTTCAATCCCTGTTAACATTTAAGTAGTAAGATGAAAATAGAGTTAACAACTCAACAAAAAGATGCTCAAGCTGAATTTAGAGCTTTTGTAAACTCAGAGGTTATACCTTACGCGAATTCCTATGACCAAGAAGAGCGTACCCCGACAAAGCTAATTGAAAAGTTAGCTCAACACGGATATTTGGGTGCTGTATTACCCAAAGAATTTGGTGGCAAAGCTATGAACACGATCGCCTATGGTCTTCTCAATGAAGAAATTGGACGGGGATGTTCTTCGCTACGGAGTTTGCTCACAGTTCATTGCATGGTTGCTCATGCTCTTTGTAAATGGGGCAATAAGTCTCAAAAAGATTATTGGCTGCCAAAGTTAGCATCTGGTGAAGTTATAGCTGCTTTCGCTTTAAGTGAACCTAACGTAGGTAGCGATGCCAAAAGTATAGAAACCACGGCGACACTTTCTGGCGACTCTTATATCTTAAATGGACACAAAAAATGGATTACCTACGGACAAATAGCCGATATCTTTTTGGTGTTTGCCCAATGTTCGGGCAAACCTTCTGCTTTTTTAGTTGAAAAAAACAGTCCAGGACTTTCGATACAACCTATTTCTGGAATGTTGGGTGTTCGGGCTTCCATGTTAGCTGAGTTGCAATTTCAAGATTGTCGAATTCCCCAGGAAAATCTGGTAGGTAAGTTAGGATTTGGTTTCTCCTATGTGGCTTCTTCTGCACTAGATTACGGGAGATATAGTGTTGCATGGGGTTCTGTAGGTATTGCTCAAGCGTGTCTGGAAGCTTGTATTCAGTACACAAGTAAACGAAAGCAGTTCGGTGTTTATCTCAAAGAACACCAATTGATTCGGCAAATGATAACTGAGATGATAGCTAATGTGAAAGCAGCAAGATTACTGTGCTATCAAGCTGGTTATCTTAAAGAGATTGGCGATCCAAGCTCGATAACAGAGACTTCAATTGCTAAATATTTTGCATCCACAACAGCAACTAAAGTTGCAAATGATGCCGTACAAATCCACGGTGCTAATGGTTGTACCAGTGAATATTCTGTTGCTAGATATTTGCGAGATGCCAAAATCATGGAAATTATTGAAGGAAGTACGCAAATACAACAGATAACTATCGCTGATTACGGTTATCAGGAGTATCTGTCACAACCTGCTCCCATTGTGTCTCAAAAATTACTGGCAAGGACGTGAGAAGATGATTGGCATACAAGCTGAACTTTCAAATAATAGACAAGCCGATACAAAATCTATCAAATGTGTAGTTTGGGATTTAGATAACACGATTTGGGATAGTGTTTTATTAGAGGACGAGCGCGTTTATTTGCGCTCTCAAGTAGTCGATATTATCAAAATATTGGATAGTCGAGGCATTTTACAATCTATTGCTAGTAAAAATGATAACGCCAGAGCAATGGCGCAACTTCAGGAGTTCGGTTTGCACGAATATTTTCTCTATCCTCAAATCAATTGGAACTCAAAATCCAGTTCGATTCAGGAAATCGGTAAGTCACTCAATCTTGGTATCGATACCTTTGCCTTTATAGACGACCAATTATTTGAACTGGAAGAAGTCAATTTTTCACTGACTGGAATCCTTTGTATTAATACCGCCGATCTGGCGCATCTACTGGATATGCCAGAAATGAATCCTCGTTTTATCACGGAGGATTCAAAATTAAGAAGACTAATGTATATTAGCGATAGAGAGCGAAACAATTCCGAAAAAGAATTTGTTGGGACGCAAGAAGAATTTTTAGCGACACTCAATATGGCTTTTACTATCTCTGATGCCAAAGAAGAGGATTTACAGAGAGCCGAAGAATTAACAGTTAGAACCAATCAATTAAATACAACTGGTTATACATACTCCTATGATGAACTCAATCAATTTCGGCAATCCGATAAGCATAAACTACTCATTGCTAGTTTGGACGATAAGTATGGCAGTTACGGTAAAATTGGATTGGCTCTTGTAGAATGCCAAGAGCTTGTGTGGACTGTAAAACTTTTGCTGATGTCTTGTCGCGTTATGTCCAGAGGTGTCGGCACAATTATGCTAAACTATATTATGACATTAGCTAAAAAAAATAATGTCCGTTTGCGTTCTGAGTTTGTTTCAAACAATCGCAATAGAATGATGTATGTGTCTTATAAATTTGCAGGTTTTCAGGAAACTGAGAAGAAAGGAGATTTGCTCATTTTAGAAAATGAACTTACACGAATACAGCCTATTCCTAAGTATGTAAAGGTCAAAATTATGGATTAATCAGCATTGCTAGTTAATGTAGTTTGATAGGGGGCATCATGGACAACAAAAAAGATGAACTTTTGAAACGACGGTCAAAGCTTTCATCCACTCAGCGAGAGCTTCTAGAAAAGCGATTGCGGGGTGAAGTTGACACGATCTCTCGATTAGAAGTTATTCCAAAACGTTCCCAAACAAGTCCTGCTCCCCTATCCTTTGCCCAACAACGGCTGTGGTTTCTCCATCAGTTAGATCCTAGCAACCCGAATTATAATGAATTAGCAAGTATACAGCTAACAGGTGTTCTTAACGTAGTGGCTCTAGAGCAGAGTCTCAACGAAATTGTGCGACGCCATGAAGTTCTACGTACTACTTTTGAAACGCTAGAGGAGCAACCAGTTCAAGTCATTCACCCTACTATAATTGTAGCGCTGCCTGTAGTGAACCTGTGTTCGTGGCCACAAGCCATGCGACAAGTAGAAATAGAGCGGCTAACAGCAGAAATAGCTCAAAAACCCTTTGATTTGGTATCCGATCTGTTGCTGCGAGCCATGCTGTTACAAACAGGTGTGCAGGAATACTTGCTGCTGTTCGCAATCCATCACATTGTTATTGATGGCTGGTCGGTAGGAGTGCTGATTCGGGAACTAGCAGCACTTTACGAAGCCTTCTCTACCAATAAGATATCTTCACTCCCTGAACTCCCGATTCAGTACGCAGACTATGCTGTCTGGCAACGTCAGTGGATGCATAAAGCAGGAGTGCATGGTCGTACACCTCTACAAACCCAGCTTGTTTATTGGAAGCAGCAACTGGGTGGCAGCCTCCCGATACTGCAGTTGCCTGTAGACCAACCACGACCAGCTGTCCAGACCTTTCGAGGTGCAACCCAATCTCTGGTGCTGCCTAAAACCCTGACCGAAGCGCTTAAGAATTTCTCGCAGCGTGAAGGGGTGACGCTGTTCATGACGCTGTTAGCTGTGTTTAAGACTTTACTATACTACTATACAAAGCAAAACGACATCATTTTGGGCTCGCCTATCGCTAACCGCAACCGGGCAGAAATCGAGGGTCTTATCGGATTCTTCGTTAATACTTTGGTTTTGCGAACTGATTTTTCGGGCAATCCTAATTTTCGCGAGTTATTGGGTCGGGTTCGAGAGGTAGTTATTGGAGCATATGCTCATCAGGATCTGCCTTTCAATCTGCTGGTGAAGGAACTGGAGCCAGAGCGAGACTTCAGTCGAAACCCACTGTTTCAGGTGGCGTTTACCTTTCAAAATGCCCCGGTTCCAGATCTAAAACTTGCAGGTTTAACTCTAAGCTTTCTTGAGTACGATAGGAGAGTGGCGACGTTTGATCTGCTGCTAGATCTGTGGGAAAAGCCAGAGGGTCTTGTTGGTATGTTTCGTTACAAAACAGATTTGTTTGATGCTTGCACCTTTCGCCGTATGGTAGAACAGTTTGAAACTCTTCTTCAAGAGGTTGTTACACAACCTGATGTCAGATTGAACGTTCTCGAAAAGGTACTTGTTGAAGCAGATAGGCAACAACAAATTCAAGAAAAAAAGAAGCTGGAAGAGACTCGTCAAAAGAAGTTAGAGAACATCAAGCGTAGAACTAAACGACAAGCTTTGAGTATTTCACAAGAAAGGTTGATCGATACACAGCTACTAACACCTGAAAAAAACCTTCCTTTGATGATTCAACCAACTGTGGCAGGTGTAAATCTAATAACTTGGGCTCAAAACAATCGGCAGTTCATTCAGACACATCTGTTAAAGCATGGTGGAATACTTTTTCGTAACTTTAAGGTGAATGAAGTAGCCGAGTTTGAGCATTTCATTAGGATCGTATCAGGCGAGTTGTTAGAGTATGGTGAACGTTCATCGCCCCGTAGTTTCGTAAGCGGTAAAATTTATACCTCAACAGACCATCCTGCTACTCAAAGTATCTTCCTACACAATGAAAATTCGTATCAGTATACTTGGCCTTTGAAAATCTTCTTTTTCTGCATCACACCCGCACAGCAGGGAGGGGAAACGCTAATAGCCGACGTGAGGAAAGTTTATGAACGCATTCACCCTACAATTAGAAACCGCTTCATGCAAAAGCAGGTAATGTATGTCCGCAACTTTGGTGACGGCTTTGGCTTGCCTTGGCAGGAGGTCTTTCAGACAACAAACAGGGCAAAGGTCGAGGAATACTGCCGTACAAATGGCATTGAAGTTGAATGGAAAAATGGTAATCGCTTGAGAACTCGACAAGTTCGTTCCTCTGTTGCAAAACATCCGCAAACGGATGAAATAATCTGGTTCAATCACGCTGTTTTTTTTCATGTTTCTACCTTGGAGCGGACGATACGCGATGTTTTGTTAGCAGAATTTCAAGAAGAAGATCTTCCACACAATACCTATTACGGGGATGGCTCGATTATTGAACAATCAGTTCTAGATGAAATTCGCGAAGCCTATCAGAAGGAAACAGTTTCTTTTCCTTGGCAGTCAGGAGACATCTTGATGCTTGACAATATGTTGACAGCACATGGAAGAGCACCATTTCTCGGCTCTCGAAAAATTGTGGTAGGAATGACAGAGCCTTTTAGTAACAAAAACATTTAACGCCAAGTAATAGAGAAAAATATGCAAAAAGAAATTAATGAAGGCTATCAACTCTCTCCCCAACAAAAGCACCTGTGGTCGTTACAGCAAATTGACTATAGTCTGCCTTATCGTGTCCAATGTGCAGTCCGGATCGAAGGGAATCTTAATACAAATACTTTAAAAGAAGCTATACAAAATGTTGTCGAGCGGCATGAAATCCTTCGCACAACTTTTTATTACTTGCCAGGAATGGATATCCCCCTACAATTTATAGCTGATACCAACATAGCATTAGTTCATGAACACGACCTGAGCAGTAAGAGTTTGCAAGAACAAGATGAGAAGATTGATGTGCTTTTTCATGAAGTGAGCCAGCTACCTTTCGACTTTGAGCAAGGTCCACTATTGTATGTATCATTAGTGACTCTATCCTTACAAAGGTACGTGTTACTCATTAGCTTACCAGCTATGTGTGCAGATACCATTACTTTGACGAATTTAGTATATGAAATTAGCAGTTCCTATGCCGTATGCTTGCATGGCAAGGAACTATCTAACGAAGCACTACAATACGTAGACCTTGCTGAATGGCAAAATGAGTTACTTGCTGCAGAGGATACAGAAGCAGGTAGAGAGTATTGGCGCAAGCAGAATATCTCTGCTCTTCCAAGTTTGCAACTTCCTTTCAAAAATCAGACTACTGGAGAACTTAGATTTAAGCCTCAATCTCTCTGTTTGAAGATTGCTCCTGACATGGTAGCGAGACTTCAAGCGCTAGTGCAGTGTTACAACATCTCCACATCCGTCTTATTGCTGGCATGTTGGCAGATTCTGCTCTGTCGGCTTACTGGACAACCAGACATCATTATCGGCATGACCTACGATGGTCGAAAATCTGGGGAACTAAAATCAGCTTTAGGGCTGTTTGCCAAATACTTACCTGTTAGGTGTCATCTGGAAGCGAATTGTAGATTCGGTGAAATACTACTGCAGGTTAATCAATTGATCTGGGAGCTATACGAATGGCAGGAATATTTTACCTGGGAACAAGTTGTTGAATCGACAGGGAGTGGCAACAGGTCACCGTTCTTCTTTCCTTTTTGTTTTGAGTTTGAGGAATGGTCTTCACAATATTCTGTTGCCGATGCATCATTCTCAATTTACAAGCAGTATGCCTGCGTCGATCGGTTTAAAGTGAAACTCTCTTGTGTTCAAAGAGATGATTTTATAAGTGCAGTATTTCACTACGATGCCAACTTGTTCAAGGTAGAAGATATCCAACGGTTAGCGGCACAATTTCAGTCTCTGTTAGAAAGTGTTGCCAAAAATCCCAAAGCATTAATTAGTGAGTTAGAGATATTAAGTGCTCGCGAACACCAGCAACTTTTAGTCGAGTTTAACAATACAAAGACTACTTACCCAAATGACAAATGCATTCACCAATTGTTTGAAGAACAGGTAGATAGAACACCGGATAACGTTGCTGTTGTCTTTGGAAATCGGCAACTAACCTACCGCCAACTCAACGTCCGAGCAAATCAACTGGCTCATTATCTACAACAGCAGGGAGTTGAACCAGAGGTGCTAGTTGGGTTATGCGTAGAGCGCTCGCTAGAGATGGTAGTAGGACTGCTAGGTATCCTAAAAGCTGGTGGAGCTTATGTGCCTCTCGATCCGACTTATCCGTCAGAGCGGCTGACATTCATTATAGAGGATACTCAAACCCCAGTGCTGTTGAGTCAACAGCGGTTAGCTGAAAGACTTCCCCATCTCCAGGCGAATGTAGTCTTCCTTGACACAAATTGGGAAACAATTACCCAATACAGCGAGCATAACCCCACGAGCGGGGTGAGAGCCAACAACCTTTCCTATGTACTATATACCTCAGGTTCTACTGGTAAACCAAAGGGGGTAATGATTCAACATCAAGGGCTCGTCAATTACCTGAGCTGGTGTACCAAGGCATACGCGGTTACAGAAGGTCAAGGCACTCCCGTTCACTCTCCCTTTGGGTTCGACCTGACCATCACCAGCTTGTTCTCTCCTTTACTGGTGGGAAAGAGCATCGTTCTTTTGCCAGAAGAACAGGGAATAGAAGCACTCAGCAATGCATTACGCACTTACAAAGATTTCAGTCTCGTCAAAATCACTCCGGCACATTTAGAGTTACTCTCTCGGCTGTTACCAGCCACAGATGCTGCCGAGCGGACAAAGGCGCTGATTATTGGTGGTGAAGCACTATGGGAAGAAAACCTTTCTTTCTGGCGACAATATGCCCCCAACACCAGGCTGATCAATGAATATGGTCCTACAGAGACAGTGGTGGGATGCTGCGTCTATGAAGTTCCAGTAGAAAACTGTAAATCGGGTGCGGTTCCCATTGGTCACCCAATCGCTAATACAGAAATTTATCTGCTAGACCAGTACTTGCATCCTGTCCCTGTAGGTGTTCCTGGCGAATTGTACATCGGGGGAGATGGAGTAGCGCGTGGTTATTTCAATCGTCCCGATTTAACGGCTGAAAAGTTCATTCCTAACCCATATAATGAATACTTAGGGTCACGGCTCTACAAAACCGGAGACTTAGCCCGTCACCTGCCTGATGGCAATATTGAATTCTTGGGTCGTATCGACCATCAAGAAAAAATTCGGGGTTTCCGAATTGAGCTTGGAGAAATTGAAATTGCACTAGAGCAGCACCCCAGTGTTCAGGAGGCAACAGTCATAGCTAGGGAGGATAACTCTGGCAACAAGCGTCTAGTAGCTTATCTTGTTCCCGATCCGCAATATGCACTAACAGTGCGTCAACTTCTGCGCTTGGAAAGAGAGGGCAGGCTGACTAACCAAAAATTGTACGAACTGCCGAATGGAATGATAGTTGTCCACCTGAATAAAAACGAAACCGACTACTTATACAAAGAAATATTTGAAGAGCAGTCTTATTTGAGACATGGAATCACCTTGAATGAAGACGATTGCATCTTTGATGTAGGAGCTAACATCGGTTTTTTCACTCTTTTCGTAGGCCAAAGATGTAGAAAAGGCGTTATTTACGCCTTTGAGCCTATCCCCCCAACTTTTCAAGTGTTACGCCTCAATACAGATCTTTATGGTTTAGATGTGAAGGTATTTGAGTGCGGCATTTCTAATAATGCTAAGAGCGAAACGTTTACCTTTTATCCTCACCTTTCCATGATGTCTGGACGCTTCGCAGATAGAATGGAAGACCGAGAAGTTGTAAAATTATTTGAGTTTAACCAGCAACAGGTGAGTAAGAGTTATGACGAGCCGTTGCAAGAAGAACTTCTCGATCAGGTACTCACAGAGCGTTTGACGAGCGAGAATTTTACTTGCCAGTTAAAAACCATCTCTGATGTGATTCGCGAGAATCATGTTGAGCGGATCGATCTACTAAAAATTGATGCAGAAAAAAGCGAACTAGATGTACTTGCTGGTATCCAACAGGATGATTGGCAAAAAATCAAACAAATTGTTATTGAGGTTCAAGATATTGATTGCCAACTCGAGCAGGTTACGGCGTTGCTTAAGCACCATCAGTATAGCGTCACTTTCCAGCAAGAGTCATGGTTAAAAGATACTAACCTTTATAACGTCTATGCCCTTCGACCGTTTGAAAAACGATTGCCGACAAACGAAACAATTACATCAAAGCTAGTTTGGAACAGCCCAAATCAATTGATAAGTGATGTGCGCCGCTTACTACAGGAGAAGCTGCCCGATTATATGGTGCCGGCTGCCTTCGTGCTACTGGAGGAACTGCCAGTGACGCCAAATGGCAAAATAGATCGCCGAGCATTACCTGTGCCTGAACAAGAACCAGTGAATCAGGAAAAATCTTTTGCTGCTCCTCGCAACTCGGTTGAGGATAAACTTGCCCAGATATGGGCTGAGGTTCTCAGTCTCAAGCAGGTGGGTATTTATAACAATTTCTTTGAGTTGGGCGGGGATTCTATTCTAAGCATTCAGGCGATCGCCAAAGCTAACCAAGCTGGACTAAAGTTGACCCCTAAGCAGATGTTTAAGCACCAGACGATTGCCTCTTTGGCAACGGTGGCTGGCACAACTGTTGCTATCCAAGTAGAACAAGAACTGATAACAGGTCTAGTACCCCTAACACCAATCCAACATTGGTTCTTTGCACAGAATCTACCAAATCCACACCACTGGAATCAGACAATCCTGCTAGAAGTGCAGCCAGATGCTGATGCCAATTTATTAGAGCAAGGAGTGCTGCACTTGCTGTTGCACCACGACACCCTCCGCCTACGCTTTACTCAAGAGACCGAACGTTGGCAGCAGACGATTGCGGATGACAACTTTGTTGTGCCATTTATGAGGTTGGATTTATCGGCACTACCACCAGAGGCGCAAGTAAAGGTTATTGAGGTAGCTGCCACCGAATTACAGACTAGCCTGAATTTATTGAACTGTCCGCTAATGCGGGTAATCTTTTTTGACCTTGGAGCACAAAAAACAAGCCGCCTATTGCTGGTCATTCACCACATAGTCGTCGATGGTGTCTCTTGGCGAATTTTGCTTGAAGATCTCCAAACAGCCTACCAACAAATTAGCCAAGGTGAGTCGATCCATCTGCCACTCAAAACATCTTCGTTTAAGCAGTGGTCTAACCGTCTGCAAGAATATGCACAGTCAGAAAATCTGCACTCAAAGCTAGATTACTGGCTCACTACCCTAGGTCAACCTGTTGAGCCTATACCCGTAGACTATCCAGACGGAAACAACACGGAAGCGACAGCTCGTACAGTGTCAGTATCGCTTTCTATAGAAGAAACGCAAGCTTTGTTGCAACAGGTGCCAGCAGCTTATCAAACGCAAATTAACGACGTCTTGCTGACGGCACTGATACAGACATTTGCTCAGTGGACGGGAAAAAGATATCTGCTGATTGACTTAGAAGGACATGGGCGAGAAGAACTGTTCGAGGATCTGGATTTATCGCGGACTGTGGGCTGGTTCACTTCTATCTTCCCAGTACGCCTTAGTCTAGAAAACACTTCTCATTTGGGAGAAGCACTGAAGACAGTTAAAGAGCAATTACGAGCTATACCAAACCGAGGTATTGACTATGGCGTGCTGTGTTACCTTAGCAAGGAGCGGGAAATTGCCAAACATCTGAGTTGTTTGCCCCAAGCTGAGGTAAGTTTTAATTACTTGGGTCAGTTCGATCGAGTTTTACCGGAATTGTCTTTATTTAGCTTAGCTCATGAGTCCAGTGGTTCCAGTCGCAGTTTGCAAGGCAAAAGATTTTATGTGCTGGAAATTAGCGGCTGCATTTCTCAAGGAAAGCTACAAATGAACTGGACTTATAGCGAGAAACTGCATCGGCAAACCACGATTGAATCACTTGCTCAACGGTTTATTGAGGCAATGCGATCGCTAATTGCTCATTGCCAATCTCCTGATGCAGGAGGCTTTACCCCTTCTGATTTCGCTGAGTTTAAGCAAAGCCAATGGGATCAAACCGATCTCGATGCCATTACAGCAGCTATAGGAGATATTTGACATGGGCATAAAAAACAAAAACATTGAAGATTTTTATCCCCTCTCGCCCATGCAGCAAGGCATTCTCTACCATAGTCTTGCAGCTCCCAAATCTGGCGTCTATTTTAACCAATTTAGTTGGATTCTCCAAGGAAAGCTCAACATCATAGCATTCCATCGCACATGGCAGTATGTTGTAGCGCGCCATTCAATTCTACGAACCTGCTTTGCTTGGGAAGGTTTAAAAGAACCAGCACAAATTGTGCATCGACAGGTGATGCTACCTTGGCAAGAGTATAATTGGCAGCATCTGTCTCCAGACGAACAACAACAAAAGTTAGAACTTTTCTTGCAGAGCGATCGCTCCAGTGGCTTTGAACTTACGCAACCACCACTGATGCGTCTAACACTGATTCAACTTTCGGATGCATACTATAACTTTACCTGGAGTCATCATCATCTGTTACTAGATGGCTGGTCTTTTGCTACAATTTTTAAGGAAGTTTTTGCTTGTTACAAAGCTTTCAGCAATAGTGAAGACGTATACTTAGATCCTATTCGCCCATATCGGGATTACATTGTCTGGCTACAGCAACAAAACCTATCCGAGGCTGAGACTTTCTGGCGAGAGGCGCTCAAAGGTTTTACGACTCCAACACAGCTGTGGGTAGATCGAGGAGCTAGAAAATCACTGACTCCACAAGATGATTATGCCGAACAAAAAATTCAGCTTTCAGCATTAACAACCGCAGCATTGCAATCCATAGCACAGCAGCACCAGCTAACACTAAATATTCTAGTACAAGGAGCTTGGGCTTTGCTGTTAAGTTGTTACAGTGGTCAGGAGGATGTAGTTTTTGGGGCAGTAACTTCTGGTCGTCCTCCTACTTTGGCTCAAGCCGAGTCTATGGTAGGGTTATTTATCAACACACTACCGATTAGAGTACAAATATCACCCAAAGAATTTCTTTTACCTTGGCTTCAGAAAATCAAAGATCAACTAATTGAGGCACATCAATACGAATATTGCCCATTAGTGAAAGTTCAAGGATGGAGCGAAATTCCTAAAGGTTTATCTCTATTTGAGAGTCTAGTAGTTTTTGAGAACTATCCTGTAGATGCTTCTGTACGGCAGAGGGATATAAATTTTGAGGTAGATGATTTTCATGGCTTTGAAAGGACAAACTATCCCATAACTCTAACCGTGAATCCTGGTAAGGAGTTGTTGCTCAAGATTACTTACGATGATAGCTATCAATTTGATACCATTACTCGAATGCTAGGACATTTGCAGACTTTGCTAGAGGGTATGGTCACTAATCTACAGCAGCGCCTTTCAGAATTGTCGGTCTTAACAGAAACTGAAAGACATCAGTTGCTTATGGAGTGGAATGATACAGAAGTTGAGTATTCTCAACAGATATGTATTCATGAATTATTTGAAGTTCAAGTAGAACACACACCTGATGCAATAGCAGTAGTCTTTGAAGACCAACATTTAACTTATTGGGAACTAAACGTCAGAGCTAATCAATTAGCACATTACTTGCGTTCACTAGGAGTAAAACCAGAGGTATTAGTCGGGATTTGTGTAGAGCGATCGCTCGATATGATCATCGGACTATTAGCCATCCTCAAAGCTGGTGGTGCATATGTACCTCTCGACCCTAGCTATCCCAAAGAACGCTTGGCTTATATGTTAGAACACTCCCAACCAAGTGTGTTATTAACACAACAATATCTAGTAGAAAGTTTACTAAATCATCAAGCTAAAGTAATTTGCATCGATAGCGACTGGGAACTCATCGCCGATAAAAACACAGAAAATCTTGCGTACAACATCACAGTAGATCATCTTGCTTACGTCATCTACACCTCAGGTTCTACAGGGAGACCAAAAGGTGCAATGAACACCCATCGGGGAATTTGCAATCGCTTACTTTGGATGCAAGATACTTATCAATTATCATCATCAGATTGTGTGTTGCAGAAAACCCCCTTCAGTTTTGACGTATCTGTGTGGGAGTTTTTCTGGACGTTAATTACGGGTGCGCGTTTAGTAGTAGCTCAACCAGAAGGACATCGAGATACCAACTATCTAATCAACTTGATTTTACAGCAGCAAATTACGACTTTACATTTTGTCCCATCAATGCTGCAAGTGTTTTTGGAAGCGGAAGGGTTAGAAAAATGTCGGTCTCTAGTGCGGGTGATGGCAAGTGGTGAGGCATTGCCAGCGCAACTGCAACAACGCTTCTGGAATCGACTTGATGCCCAACTGCATAATCTCTACGGTCCAACAGAAGCGGCTGTAGATGTCACTTTTTGGCAGTGTAAAGATAGTGTTACCAACCAAAAAACAGTTCCCATTGGTCGCCCAATTGCAAATATTCAGATTTATCTGCTTGATAAGTATCTTAACCCTGTTGCTGTAGGTGTAACGGGTGAAGTTTATATTGGTGGTGTGGGAGTCGGTAGAGGTTACTTAAACCACCCCGATCTAACAGCAGAAAAATTTATCCCCAATCTCTTTAGCCAAGAAGCAGCGCGTTTCTACAAAACTGGCGATTTAGCGCGCTATCTGCCGAATGGAGAGATAGAGTACATTGGTCGTATTGATAACCAAGTGAAGCTACGTGGTTTTCGTATTGAATTGGGAGAAATTGAAACACTCATCACTCAACACCCAGCGGTGCGCGAAACTGTAGTTGTAGTAGACTCAGATTCAGCTTCTTCTCAACGAATAGTTGCCTATGTAGTTCCTCAGAAAGAGCAAACACTGACGATGATTGAACTGCGTAGCTTTTTGGAGTCAAAGCTGCCAAACTACATGGTGCCAGCAGTTTTTGTCATACTAGAGGCACTACCGCTCACACCTAATGGTAAGGTTAACCGCAAAGCGTTATCTACACCTGAATTTACACAGGTATTACCACCCTCCCGCATTATCCTTCCCTCTACATTAATTGAAAACCTATTAGCAGGTATTTGGGCGGAAGTGCTTGGTATTGACAAAATAGGTATTGATAATAATTTCTTTGAATTAGGTGGGCACTCCCTAATCGCGACTCGCGTAATTTCCCAAATACGGCAAGTGTTTCAAGTAGAGCTTCCTTTACATTATTTATTTGAAAAACCAACAATAGCTAGGCTAGCCAAAGAAATTGAGAAAGCTATTAAGGTAGGCTTAGGAGTTGAGGCAACGAATATTAAGCGGATTTCACGCTCGCAAGAATTACCGCTATCATTTGCCCAACAACGGCTGTGGTTCCTAGCTAAATTTGAACCAGATAGTCCGTTCTACAACATTCCTGCTGCTGTTCGCCTACAAGGAGAATTAAATGTAGGGGCATTACAACAAAGTTTCAACGAAATTATTAGTCGCCATGAAACGCTGCGAACTAATTTCCAAACAAGAGAAGGGCAAGCAATAGCTGTCATAAAGGAAGCGATACCCTTAATATTACCAATATTTGATATTAGCGAGCTACTTTCAAATCAACAACAAGCCGAAGTCAAACAACTGGCTTCTCAAGAAGCACAAAAACCTTTTGACATCAGCAGCGATTTGCTGCTGAGAGTGAAACTCTTACGTCTTGATGCACAAGAACACATTGTACTACTAACAATGCACCACATCGTCTCTGACGGTTGGTCAATGGGTGTACTAGTGCAGGAGTTGGCAACACTTTATCAAGCCTTCTGTAATAGGCAACCCTCACCGTTGCCTGCACTGCCAATACAGTACGTAGACTTCGCGGCTTGGCAACGACAATGGCTGCAAGGAGAAGCACTCGAAACTCAGATTTTTTATTGGCGACAGCATTTAGAAAATGCGCCAGAAGTATTAGAGTTACCCACAGACCATCCAAGACCAGCAATTCAGACATTCCGGGGTGCAACTTACTCATTTAAGTTATCGGAGGAACTATCTCTTGCTTTGAATAAATTGAGCCAGCAGCAGGGAAGTACTTTATTTATGATGCTGTTAGCAGCTTTCCAAACACTGCTATGGCGT